>NZ_JBEZYF010000044.1:0-73032 GCF_040638415.1 Kribbella sp. NPDC026596
GAGATGGCTAAGCACGAACGCTGATGATGGTCTTCCCCTTGAGCCGCTCGGTCGAGTTGAAGGTGGTGACGGCGTCGTCGAGAGATGCGACGGTACCGATGTTCGTCCGCAGTCGCCCGTCCCGCACCCGCTGGACGACCTCGGTCAGCTGGGCGCGATCGGCCTCGACGACGAAGTCGATCGCCAGGCCGTCCGCGGGCCGTGACTCCGGCGGTCCGACGACGGTGACCAGCGTTCCGCCGGTCTTGATCAGGGCCGCGGACCTCTTCTGGATGTCGCCGCCGATGACATCGAACACCAGATCGACCTGCCCGATCTCCTCGAGTGAGTCGTTGGCGAGGTCGACGAACTCGTTCGCGCCGTAGTCGAGCGCCTTCTCCCGGTCGGCGGCGCGTCCGGTGCCGATGACGTACGCTCCGGCCTCGCGGGCGAGTTGCGTCACCAGGGTGCCGACCGCGCCGGCCGCACCGTGCGCGAGGACGGTCTGCCCGGATTGAAGGCGGCCGTGCTGGAACAGTCCCTGCCAGGCGGTCAGTCCGGAGATCGGCAGGCTCGCGCCGACGGTGAAGTCGACGTCGCCCGGGAGTGGTGCGAGGTTGCGTGCCTCGATCGCCACATACTCGGCCAGGGTTCCGTCGCGATGCCAGTCGGCGAGGCCGAACACGCGCTGTCCCACTGACAGCCCCGTCGTGCCATAGCCGAGTGCGGTGACCACTCCGGCCAGTTCGTGCCCGGGGATCGACGGTGATCGGTCCCGGTCGGCACGGTCGGTCCAGGTCGAGGGCCACTCCAGCTCGGTGGGGACGTAGCCCGAGGCATGAACCTCGACGACGACGTCGTTGATCGCCGCCGGCGGCTCGGGACGCTCCACCAGCGTCATCCCTGCCGTCCCCGCTGCCTTGTCCGTCACCACGATCGCCCTCATCAGGCACCTCCTTGTATCCGGTTCTTCGCCTATGTGGCACTTTCGGCTGGTAAGTATTCGCGGCACCTCATCCTCGACGTCTTACCACGCGACAGATGGGAATCGGGAACATCGCGAAATTGTTTCGATGCAGGCCGTAAGATCCGTGCCTGTCCAACCACCAACGAATATCTGTACAGAGCACCGACGGATTCTGATCAACAGGTAGAGGTGAAGTTCATTGACCGGGTGGAGGGAGGGGCTCGAGCGATTCCTCGCCACCGACCCGGACGACGTCGGCTGTGACGAGGCGATGGCTGCTCTGCACCTTTACGCCGAACTCCTCGCGGCCGGAGTCGACGCTGCCGAGCGCTATCCCGGAGTGGCGACTCACCTTGCCGCCTGTGCAGCATGCGCGGAAGCTGCTGATGGGCTATTGGCCGCGGTGCGGGACCACGATCCGAACTGAGATCGCGGTCACAGCGAGTTCTGCGGAACCCGGGACCAAATCAACTGCCTGCGATGTTGTTCTCAGTGACGGCGCAGCCAGCGACGTCAGAAAAGGAGAAACCGTGTCACACGACTACAGCAAGACTCCGGAGGCGATCAGTCGCCTCACCGACAGCCAGTTCCGCGTGACGCAGAAGGACGGGACGGAACCCGCATTCCGGAACGAGTACTGGGACAACCACGAGCCCGGGATCTATGTGGATGTGGTCTCCGGCCAGCCGCTGTTCTCGTCGACCGACAAGTACGACAGCGGCACCGGGTGGCCAAGCTTCACCAGGCCGATCGCGGCGGACACAGTTCGCACAGTTAGGGACAGGTCGCTCTGGATGACCCGCACGGAGGTGCGGTCCACTGGAGCCGACAGCCACCTCGGTCATGTTTTCGATGATGGCCCCGCCGCGGCGGGAGGCCAGCGGTACTGCATGAACTCCGCCGCACTGCGCTTCATCCCGGTCTCGGAACTGGAGAGTCAGGGGTACGGCGAGTATCGGTCGCTGTTCGAGACGGCGGACAGGTCCAGCGACATCACGAGCACAGAGGAGCCTGCATCATGACCAGTGGAATCGACGACACCGGGCAGGTCACACGCAAGCCCGGCACCGAGACAGCCGTCCTCGCCGGCGGGTGTTTCTGGGGTGTGGAGGACCTCATTCGCCGGCAGACCGGCGTACTCGAGACCCGTGTCGGGTACACGGGCGGGCAGAACGACCATGCGACGTACCGTAATCATGCCGGGCACGCCGAAGCCGTCGAGATCGTCTTCGACCCGGCGAAGACGACGTACCGCGACATCCTGGCGTTCTTCTTCCAGATCCACGACCCGTCGACGGTGGACCGTCAGGGCAACGACATCGGCACCAGTTATCGCTCGGCGATCTTTCCGCTCACACCTGAGCAGGAGAAGGTCGCTCGCGACACGATCGCCGACGTCGACGCCTCGGACCTGTGGCCGGGCAAGGCCGTGACGACGATCGAGCCTGCGGGTCCGTTCTGGGAGGCCGAGCCGGAGCACCAGGACTACCTGATCAAGTACCCGGCCGGTTACACGTGCCACTTCGTACGCCCGGACTGGGTGCTGCCGCGGCGTGCCACCACCGCCTGATCCGACCCCGGGGGTGTGCCCGTCGCCGACGCGACGGGCACACCCTCGCTGGTTCCGTGGTGTCGCGGAGATCCTCGCGAGCCGGTAAGCAGGGGTGGATCGGCGGTCACCAATGAGTCGAACACAGTCGAGCGGGAGAGGCCCGGGCGCGATGAGTGAGATGTTGCAGGGAATCCAAGCCGATGACGGTGCAGCGGTTGCGGCTGCCGATATCCCGAAGGCGGTGACGGCGGGGCGGTTGGTGTACGCCGACGGTGCGACTCAGGTCTTCGCGATCGACGGGCGGACGACCTATACCGAACGAGGCGGCGACAGCTCGGGAGAGTGGTACGTCGATGACCAGGGCCGGTTCTGTTCGTTCTGGCCGCCGTCCTATCGAGCCTGTTACGTGCTTCGGTGGATGGTTGAGGACGGGCGGATCGTCGGCCTCGGATTCACCGGGCTCAGCGATGGCGTGAGGTTCGAAGGCCGCTACGAATAGCGTCCGCGACCAGGGTCTGCCGAGCGGGAATCACGTCCGTCTCGAACCAGGGGTTTTTCGCCTGCCACCGGAAGTTCAGGGGTGAGGGGTGCACCAGCGGGATCCGGTCCGGCGCATAGTCTCGATAGGTGCGGACGGTCTCGGTGAGGTTCTTCTTGGCGCTGGCACCCAGATAGTGCTTCTGGGCGTAGCTCCCGATGAGGACGGTCAGACGAACGGCCGGCATCAGCATCAGGATCCTCGGGTGCCACAGCGACGCGAACGCCGGCCGCGGCGGGAGATCGCCGTGTGTGCCCTTGCCCGGATAGTAGAAATCCATCGGCAGCAGCGCGATCGTGTCCGGGGCGTAGAACTGGGCGTCGGTGACGCCCAGCCATTGCCGCAGTTTGATGCCGCTGGCGTCGTTCCACGGGATCTGGCTGTCCTGAGCCTGCTTGCCGGGCGCCTGGCCGATGACAACGATCCTCGAGCGCGGCGATGCGGAGTAGATCGGCTCGTAGCCGCGTTCCCTGGCCCACGCGTTCGAGGCGTGGCTCCTGATCTCCTGGCGTATCGCAGTGAGTTCGTCCATCCGAATCTCCCGTCCGACTGCGATAACAGGACTGAGTAGGCCAGTTATTGCGGACCAGCATCGCTGATCTAGGGGTGATTGGCCATGGGCCCATGGTGATCTGCGTCGCTCGGCGCTAAGTGGACGGAGACACAAGTGGACGGTATCGTCCATGTTGTTGTTCCACCGTTCGGCACGCCGAGGTGCCGGACCTTTGATCACTACGTTCCGCTGATAGCCGGAGATCCATGAAGAGCGAAGGTTCCGAGCCGTTGTCGCAGGTACGGGTCGTTTCCGCAGAGGTGGCCCGGGAGAACCGTGCATGGGTTCGCGACCTGAGCAGCTGCGGGGATCGGCGTGAGCTTGCCAGCCGACGCTTGTACGAAGTTCTCCTGCGCGCGGCGAGAGCGGAGGCCGGCCGACGGGCGGCGAGGCTGCGGCTCGTCGGCCCGGAGCTGGACGACATTGCCCACCAGGCCGCTGCGGATGCATTACTGGCGATCTGCGGCAAGGTCGAGACGTTCCGCGGTGATTGCAAGTTCACCACCTGGGCGTACAAGTTCGTGATCTTCGACGTGGCCGCCAAGGTCAACCGGCACTTCTGGCAACGTGCCGGTGTCGCGTTCGACGAGGAGGACTGGGACCGCCTGCCTGCACGGATGGGGTTCGAACCGGAGGCGCATGCCGAGAGCCGGGACCTGATGACCGCGGTACGCCGTGCCGTCGACGAGAATCTGACGGCGAAGCAACGGATGGTTTTCGTCGCGTTGGTGCTGAACGGTATGCCTACCGACGTGCTCGCCGATCAGCTCGGCGCGACACACAATGCGATCTACAAGATGATGTTCGACGCTCGCCGGAAGCTGCGCGCCGCGTTGGTCGACACCGGCTACCTGCCGGAGCAGCAGATCGCCTGAGTTGTGTCGGCTGCGTCGATCACTCGCGTGGTGTCGAAGGCGACGTCACGAGGGCCGGGGTGCGTTGCGGTCAACCGCAGCCGGCAGCCCGAGATCCAGCAATGCCGCTCGATCTCGTCGACGAGCGCGGACAGGTCGAACCCCTCCTCGAGCCGGGTCACGGCTCGAGATCGAGAAGTACGGCGTCTGCGAGTGCGCTGAGCTCGTGGAACTCCGCCCGTACGACGGTGGCGACGCTGACGTCGAACACTCCGCAGACCGCTATCCTCGCCAGCCCGTCCTCGATTGTCAGACGGACCCGCGCACGGCGTATCGGATCGCGGTTCGCTGGAAGCCTGCCGGACACTATTTGACGATCTCGTCGTAGAAACTGTTGATGCCGTCAACGATCTCCTGCAGGCAGTCCTCGGTTGCGAAGTGTCCGGAGTCGAGGCGGACCAGTTGCGCGTCAGGGAGATCGCGCAGGTAGGCCTCGCCGCCAGCCGGGGTGAAGAAGATGTCGCCCTGACCCCAGAAGATCAGGGTTCTGGGCTGGTCACGGCGCAGCCGCCGTTGCCAGGCTGGGTACTGCGCGGCGTTCGTCCGGTAGTCGAAGAAGAGATCCAGTTGTGCCCGGCGCACGTTCGGCCGGGCCAGGAAGTGCAGGTCCAGATTCCAGTTGTCCGGACTGATCTTCGTCGGATCGGGATGGCCGGTGAGGTAGATCGCTTTGACGGCTTCCGGTTCGAGCAATGCGTCGAGCGGCGCTTCGTTCTCAGTGTTGCGGTCGGTCCAGAAGGCGTGACGCATCGGGTCCCAGATCTCGGTGAACCCCTCTTCGTAGATGTTGGAGTTCTGGATGACCTGCCACTGCAGCCAGTCCGGATGAAGCGAGATCAGCCGATTCCCGATCGGTCCACCGTGGTCATGCATGTACAGCCCCATCGGTCCGGTGAAGTCGATGGCGAGCAATGCTTCGTCGACGATCTCTGCGAGGTGGTCGAAGGTGTACTCCCACTCCGCCGGATCTGGCATGTCCGTGTTCCCGAAGCCGGGGTAGTCGATCGAGACCAGGTGGAACCTGTCGGCAAGTGCCGGCATCAGGTTCCGGAACTGGTGGGACGAGGAGGGGAATCCGCCCAGCAGCAAGAGCTTCGGCGCCCCCGGTTTCCCGGCTTCGCGGTAGAAGACCTCCAACCCACCGGCAGACACGGTCTGAAAACTCGTCATCAGCACTCCACACTCATTCCGCAGGGACGTCATCTTGCGGTCAGCGACGTTGCTCGGGACGACCTGATCAATCCGCTGCCCGCGCTCGTACGAGTTGGCCGCACCGACAGATCGGTTTCTTACCGGCAACGCCGGCGGCCTTACTCGTTGCCAGAGTCCTGAGGAGTATCGGCGTCGTCGGTGGTGCCGAGCAGGTAATGAGACAACGCCGAATGCTGGTTCGCGTGGTCTGCCGACTCGGTCGGGAGCCCGCGTCCCTCCAGTTCGTCCCAGGTTGCGTCCGCCAGGCGCCACAGAAGGTGTGCGAGTCGTCCGGCGGCTCCGGTATGCGGCGAGTTGGGGTGCGGCCGCGTCGGTGAACTCCACTGCCGTTTCGCCAGGGTCAGGGCCAGGTCCGCGGCCTTGTCGGTGCCGTGGAGCCGCTCGAGGCTGGACACGATCCTGGTCTCCCACGATTCGTGCTCGGCCAGCAGACGTTCAACCTCTTGCCAGGTCTCGGTTGCGCTGAGATTCAGAAATCGCGCGTCGCCGTACGCCCTGCCCTTGAGTACTCGCAGTGCCTGCTCGAACTGCTTCAGATTGTCCAGAAGGGCCGCTGCGTCAGCACCGGGTTGCGACCTGGCCGCGGTCAGCAAGACGTCAGCGACGGCCGCGGCATGCTGTGCGGCGACCGCCGCGAACTGGTCCGCGACGCGACGCCGCTCGAACCCATCGAGGCTCGGGTCCTGCGATTGCGCGGCCAGTGCTCTGAGCCTGCGGTGCTGGGCATGCACAAGCCGCTGCAGTGGGGCGGAACGATCCATCTGAGCCTGCATCGGCGGGTGCGACGGATCGAGTACCACGACGTACTGCGGATGGTCCTGAAGGAAACGCTCGACTGCAGGGCAGTAGTTCGTCACCCGGACGCCCGTGGCGACGAGGTCGTCGAGGACTGCCTTGATCAGGGTCGTGCCGAGTCCGCGTCCCCGCTGATCGGCCGCGATCTCGGTGTGTCCCAGAACACGCCGACGACCGAGGAGACGGAAGTCGAGGGTTCCTACCGTCGTGCCTGCGACGAGTAACTCGTACCTCCGCAACTCGTCGTCCTCGACCACGGTCAGCTCGCGCTGCGCGTCGTTCACCAGAGTTCTCATCAGTTGACCTCGTCCGGAGCTACCGGACGTCCGGCGCGTTCCCGACTGACCTCGCTCATCTGTTCTCCTGCCGACCGGCCGGCGAGTGTGCCGGCTCCTCACGGGGTTCGTGTCGGCCACAGCACGCGTACTTACTCGTCGAGCAGGACCACGGACGGTACGGTGGGTATCCTGCTCTGATGGCGGACCGTTCATCTCCAGAAGCGGCAGCAATCGTTGCTCGGTCCCGATAAGCTCGTTTCGTGTCCGAGACAGTGAACGAGCTCGATCGCCGCCTGACCGCCCGCGGCGCGGCCACGCGAGCCCGGATCGTTGCCGCTGCCGACGAGTTGATGTCGCTGAAGGGTGCCGCGGCGACCACGCTCGACGAGGTGACTGCGGCGAGTGGGACGAGCAAGTCACAGTTCTACCGGCACTTCAGCGACAAGAGTGCCCTGGTCCAGGCAGTGGTCGCACTGCGGGGCGGCCGGGTACTCGAGCGTGAGGAGCAGTATCTCCGCAGGGTCGATTCGTTGAGCGGACTCGATCGCTGGTGCCGGGCCATCCTCCAGCGAGTCACGGCGCGCCGTGGGGCGCGCGGCTGTGAACTGGGCTCACTGTCGACCGAGCTCTCCGACCAGGATGAGGCGGCACGCATCGATCTCGAGGCGCACCTGACATCCTGGATCTCGCTGCTGGCCGGAGCGCTTGAGCGGATGAAGTCGAACGGCACGCTGTCCGAGGCCGCCGATCCACAAGCGCTGGCGACGGGAATCATGGCTGCTCTCCAGGGTGGATACGTTCTCGCCCAGGCCGCCCGTGATCCCGGACCGATGCAGGTCGCCCTCGATCTGGCGATGAACTCGGTCCGGGCGTACGCGAAGCCGGCCGGCAGGAAGTAGCCGTCCACGCGCCTACTTGACCCGTCCTGGTCACGAGGTCGGGGCAGGCCGCGGCGCGCCGAGTACATCGGCGTACTCCGGGTGCTTCTCGATGAAGCGGCTGACGACTGCGCAGTAGTTCGACACCGTCACGGAGCGCGTGCGGATGTCGTCGAGAGCGCGGCCGACCAGTACCCATGAAAGTCCTCGTCCGCGGTATGTCTGTTCGACGACCGTGTGGGTGATGGACAGGTGCGAGCCGATCAGGTGGTAGACGAGGAGCCCGGCCTGTTGACCGTCGACGAGGAGCTCGTAGTACTCGTCGTCTGCGTGGTGGACCACACTGATCGTCGGGGAATCCGGCGTGCTGGTGGGTGTTTGCGCGACGGCCACCGGGTCGTCGATGGTCAGCAGGTCGGCCAACGGGGCCAGCCAGCCTGTACCGAACGCCTCGATGGGAAGATCGGCGTGCCAGGTCAGGCCCGATCCCGCCTGGTTGCGGAAGTGAAGGACCAGTTGCCAGGCGCCCTGGGTTTCGTGGACGCCCGCTCCTGTACGCAGCTGCACCCGCACCTTGCTCGGAAGCGAGCTGAGCATCACCGGCTGTGTCCGCAACGGCAGGAACAGGCGTCCCTCGTCAGACCGCACGCTGTCTGGCTCGTCCGTCCGCGCGCTGCTCCAGCTGGCCAGCATCAAGTCCATATCGGGGTTGCCGAACAAGCCCGCGGTGACGCTGAAGTCGACCGGCGGAGTGCTGGTCATTGTCTGCTCGTCCGGAGTGCTCACGGACAGCTCGCCGCTGGCGAGGTAGAAGCCCGTTCCGTCGGGCCGAAGAACCTGGTCAGTCATCGCTACTTCCTCTGTACTGCGCTCTGAACGGACTGCGGAGGTGCTCGCATCCATGAAAGGACTATATAGTCCTCTAGTGAATGGCGCATCGCGGCCACCCTCTTCGACTGCAGGTTGCCAGGAGTATCGATTCTCAGGAAAGACCCTGAGGGTCGGTGGCTCTGCAATGGACTGAGTAGACCTCTTTGTGCATCGGAGAGGGTCGGCTGCCCGCGTCGGAAGGCCCGATGCGGACAGCCACAGCAGGTACGGTCGAGAGGTTGGTTGCCTACGGCGTCAGTCGGTTGCGAGGCCCGCGGTTCCGCTCGTGGCGGCGCCTGAAGTGTCCTGCAGGGACGTCAGACTGCCGTTGTGCGCGACGGCGTACGACGCGATGGCGCCGTTGCCGAGGCGAACCTGGAGGGTCTTGTTGTCCGGGCTGAGCGCGGCGTCGGTGCCGCCGCCGGTTGTGCGAGCTGCGACGGCCGCCAGCAAGGAGAGACGTCCGTCCGTGCCGATGCGGTACGACGAGATCGTCGAGCTGGCCGCGTTGACTGTGTAGGCGTAGCGGCCGTCGCGGGTCGTGACGAGCCAGCATGCGGCCGCCTGGGTGTCGCTCAGGGACGGGCTGATGGTGCGTAGCCGGCCGAAGCGGACGGCGTATGACAACCGCACTCGGTCCCGCCTCGGACACGATCGCGTGCCCGCGCCGGTCGAAGTCGAAGCCGTAGGGCGTCGAACCAGCGGATCGATTCGGAACGGCAGCCCCGGCGTACCGGCCGTGTACCGCGAAGGTGTCGATCGTCTGATCGCCCTTGTGCGTGACCAGGAGATGACGTCCGTCTGGGGTGAAGGAAACCTGCGCAGCTGCGGGGTCTGCACCGCCGATCTTGCTGAGCTGCCTGGTCGAACGCGGAAGGGCACTCAACTGACCGTCCGGACCAAGGCGAAGACCACTGATGGTTCCACTTCCCTGGTTGAGGACGTAGACAGTGCTTCCGTGGACCGTGACGCTCACTGGCCGGTCGCCGCCCGTGGGCTCGACGTCCCGCTTCACGAGGCCTCGTCGAGTGATCGCCAGGGTCGAGATCGTGTCGTCGCCCGCGTTCACCACGAACAACAGATCGTCCCTTCGGACCAGCGCGTTCTGTGACGCCAAAGACGCTCCGAGACCCAGCCCGCCGGTAGCGACGGCGCCGCCCGGGCGCAGTCGCCCGTCACGCAGCCGATCGAAGATCTGGACGACATTGCCGGCCGGCGAGTTGGTCGCTTCGTAGACATGCCCAACGACTTGCGCGCCGGTGGTTGGTATCGCCGCCTGGGCGTTGGTGATACCGGCGCCGCCGGTGGCGGCAGCCGCGACGGCAAGCAGTGGCGACAGGGAACGGACGAACGGATTGCGCATGGTGATTCCTCCGACAGGAAAGGGATGAACGAGATTGACAGTCGATCGGGAACTGGTCGAGCCAAGCGGGCGGCGGTTCTGATCGCATCCGTGTCCCCCTAGGGCATCGCCGGGTCGGACTGCCGACTGGGTCCTTGGTCCGAGGCGCGGCAGTGATCGGCCAGGGACGGAGGCTGGGGTGTTCCCAGATGCGAGGTGCCCGTTCGCGCTCCAGGCTGAGACGTACTGCTCGTCCCTCCTGATGTGTAAAGGCCGAAATCATCATGCAAAGCATGGAAGATTCACTGCGGGTAGACCTCCTGGTTGTCGGTTTCGGCAAGGGAGGCAAGGCGGTCGCGGGAGCGATGGCGCGACTGGGCAAGCAAGTGGTGGTCGTCGAGCAGTCCGACCAGATGTACGGCGGCACCTGCCCGAACGTCGGCTGCGTGCCGACCAAGGCACTGGTCCACGAAGCCGGCAACCGCCGGCCGTCTGACGTACCGCAGGAATGGTACGAACGTGCCGTCGGCGAGGTACACCAGATCACGTCGCTGTTCCGTAAGGGCAATTTCGACGGGATGAACAGCCTGGAGACGGCCACGGTCCTGACCGGACACGCGGAGTTCACGGACGAACATACGGTTCGGGTGGACACCCTGGATGGGCCGGTGACGGTGACGGCCGAGCACATCCTGATCAACACCGGGTCCACACCGGTCATCCCGGACATTCCCGGCCTGCGGGACAGTAAGTACCTGGTGACCAGCACGGACCTGATCCACCGGACCGAACTGCCGAAGCACTTGGCGATCGTGGGCGGCGGCTACCTGGGAGTCGAGTTCGCGGCGATCTATCGCCGCTTCGGCGCACAGGTCACGCTCTTCGAGTCGGGTTCGGCGATCTTCGACCGTGAGGACGACGACATTGCCGCGGTGGCGGAGAAGATCCTGGTCGACGAGGGGATCGAGATCGTCACCGGCGCCAACGTGACCGAGGTACGCGACGGCGACAGCGAAGTCACGATCACCTACACGAACGACGGCCGCGAGAAGGAACTTTCCGCCGATGTCGTGCTGGCTGCGGCAGGTCGCCGGCCGGCGACCGAGGGTCTCGGTCTGGCGGCCGCGGGAGTGCGGACGACCTCCGGAGAAGCTGTCGAGGTCGACGAGCACTTGCGCACGAGCCGCCCGCACATTTTCGCGCTGGGCGATGTCAACGGTGGCCCGCAGTTCACCTACATCTCGCTGGACGACAGCCGCATCGTGCTGGACCAGCTTGTCGGCGAGGGGAAACGGGCCACGACGGACCGGGTCGCGGTTCCGCGGACACTGTTCATGACTCCGCCGCTGGCGAACGTCGGCCTCACCGAGAAGGAGGCACGTGCCGCTGGATACCGGATCAAGGTGGCCAGTCAGCCGGTGGGCGAGATCATCGCGATGCCGCGGGCGTACGTGGTGCACGAGACCCGGGGCGTGATGAAGTTCGTGATCGACCTCGCAACCGACGAGATCCTCGGCGCGACGCTGCTCAGCGTGGATGCGCAGGAGCTGATCAACCTGGTGGCGCTGGCGATGCGCACCGGCGTGAAAGCGAGTGACCTGCGTGACGCCGTCTACACCCACCCTTCGTCGTCGGAGGCGTTCAACGACGTCATCGGCGCTGTCGTACGCACCGACGAGCTCTGAACCAACCAAGAATCGAGGACAAGACAGTGATGGAGCAAAGCATGGGCGCCTCCGGGCACCTGTACATCCAGACCAACGAGGTCAAGAACTTCGTGATCCATTACGCGCGGCACACCGACGGGACGATCAGCGAGGTGGAGCGAATCGCGACCGGCGGTGCCGGGTCTGGTGTGTACAAGCCGATCAGCGGCCAGGAGAGCGCGCCGAACGCGTTCGAGGCGGCCGGTAGCGTGATCCTGAGCGCCGACAAGCGGTTCCTCTTCACGACGAATGGCGGGGACAACTCGGTCTCGAGCTTCGGGGTGGGTGAGGACGGCAAGCTGACGCTGATCGACGTCAAGCGGACCGGCAACGTGGTGACCGGTCGCAGCGGTACGGCGAAGTCGCTGGCCTACCTGCCGTCCAGCCGTACGTTGTTCGTGCTGCACTCGTTCGGTCCGGATCATGTGCGGTTGATGTCGGTCGATGCCGAGGGCAAGCTTCAGGCGCGACCCGAGGGCTACACGGTGAACACCCCGGAGAAGCCGCTGCGGGTGTCCACGATGGTGGTGCTCTCTCCGGACGAGAAGTTCCTCGTGGTCGGCACTACATTCGACGAGCCTGCCAAGGCGAACCCGGACGGGTCCCCGATCCTGTGGGCCGACCAGCCGGACGGCTCGAAGAAGTCGGTGGCGTCCAACGCGCCCGACCCGGACGGAATCATCGTGTTCGCCGTCAAGCAGGACGGTTCGCTGGGCGAGGGCATGTTCCAGGACGGTGGTGGCGGCTCACCCTTCTACCCGGCTTTCCTGCATCACCGGCCGGACCAGTTCGTCATCGGTTACGCCGTCGCCGACGGGGTTGCCCTCGCGGCGCTCGCCGAGGACGGGAAGATCGGCACCGGCCCGGTCGTGAAGATCGACACCAGCGCCGGTCTGCCATCCGAGCTGTGCTGGCTCGCGGTCTCTCCGGACGACCAGTGGGTGTTCGCGACGAACTTCGGCTACAGCAACATCAGCAGCTTCCGCATCGACGGTGACGTGGTCTCGCTGGTGCACAACTCAGCCTGCCCCAAGGTGCCGGGCGACGGGACGTTCCGGGCACTGAACGGGACGGTCAGCAGCGGACCGAGCGACAATCTGATCACCCCGGACGGCAGCTACCTGTACCAGATCTACGCGAACGCCTCGAAGTTGATCGGGTACGCCGTCCAGGCCGACGGCTCGCTCAGCGAGGTGACGAGTGCGGAGATCCCGTACAACAGCCCGCAGGGGCTGGCCGGGTTCTGACGAGATGACCGACGAGGGTCCCGGGGAGCCGCGCATCGAGACGTGGGTCTCGTCGCTGATGCTGACTCCCCGGGAGGTCGAGAAGTTGGTGATCTACCAGGTCGCCGAGCTGGCCCGGAAGCGCCGCGAGCGCGGCCTGAAGCTGAATTTTCCGGAATCGATCGCACTGATCACCGAGACGCTGCTCGAAGCAGCCAGGGATGGTAGGTCGGTCGCCGAGGTGACCGAGCTCGGCAAGCAGGTGCTGTCTCGCGACGACGTGATGCGGGGCGTACCCGAGATGGTCAACATCGTCCAGGTCGAGGCGACGTTTCGCACCGGGACCCAACTGGTGGCCGTGGCCAACCCGATTCCGTAGGGGACGAGATGATTCCAGGCGAGTGGCTGTTGTCGGACGAGCCGATCGAGATCAATGCGGGCCGCCGTACCGCGCATCTGGCGGTCCGGAACACCGGCGACCGGCCGATCCAGGTCGGTTCGCACTACCACTTCTTCGAGATCAACCGAGCGCTGGACTTCGACCGGGCGTCGGCGCTGGGAATGCGCCTCGACGTCCCGTCCGGCCAGTCGATCCGATTCGAGCCGGGGGACGAGCGTGACGTCGACCTTGTCGAGTTCGGCGGTTCCCGGCGGGTGGTGGGGTTCAGCGGCCTGCTCGACGGCGCGGCGTCCAATCCGCGGTCGCGTGCCCAGGCTCTGGCCCAGGCACGTGACCGCGGCTTCTCCGGAGCGGGGGAGCCAGAATGACGACGATCTCCAGAAGGCAGTACGCGTCGCTGTACGGTCCAACCGCGGGCGATCGGTTCCGGCTGGCCGACACCGAGTTGTTCGCTCGGGTAGAGCGCAGCCTGATCCTTCCGGGTGAGGAGGCGATCTACGGCGGCGGCAAGTCGATCCGTGACGGGATGGCTCAGGTGCCAGGACTGCGCAACGCCGACGGAGCGCTGGACCTGGTCATCACGTCGGTCATCGTGATGGATGCGGTGATCGGGATCGTGAAGGCCGACATCGGCGTGAAGGACGGCCGGATCGTCGGGGTCGGGCAAGCAGGCAATCCGTTCCTCCAGGACGGAGTGTCGGCCGATCTGCTGATCGGCCCCGGCACCGAGGTGATCTCGGGGGAGGGCCTGGTCGCGACCGCCGGCGCGATCGACACCCACGTGCACTTCTTGACGCCTGCCCAGATCCCGCACGCCGTGTCCAGCGGGATCACGACGATGCTCGGCGGCGGCACCGGTCCCGCCGACGGTTCGAAGGGAACAACCTGCACACCCGGCCCGTGGAACATGGCGCGGATGCTGGAGGCGACCGCGACCCTGCCGGTGAACGTGGGTTTCATGGGTAAGGGCAACAGCAGCCGTCCGGACAGTCTGCGTGAGCAGGTGGAGGCCGGGGCGTGCGGACTCAAGGTGCACGAGGACTGGGGCGCGACGCCGGCGACGTTGGACTGTGCGCTGACGGTTGCCGACGAGTACGACGTACAGGTCGCACTGCACGCCGACACTCTCAACGAGAGCGGGTACCTGGGGGACACCCTGGACGCGATCGACGGGCGGACGATCCACAGCTATCACACCGAGGGCGCCGGTGGCGGTCACGCACCGGACATGATGGCTATCGCATCGCTGCCGAACGTGTTGCCTTCGTCAACCAATCCGACGCGTCCGTACACCACCGATACGACCGACAACCTGTTCTACATGACGATCGTGACGCACCATTTGAACCCGGACAACCCCGAGGACGTGGCGTTCGCGCAGTCCCGGATCCGCGCGGAGACCGAGGCGGCCGAGGACGTTCTGCACGACAGGGGTGTGCTCAGCATGTACTCGTCGGACTCGCAGGCGATGGGAAGGGTCGGGGACACGGTGGCGACCTGCTGGCGGACCGCCGACAAGATGAAGAAGGTGACGGGGAGCCTGCCGGGGGAGACCGGCGGCGACGACAATCAGCGGATCCTGCGGTACCTGGCGAAGCTGACGATCAATCCGGCGCTCACGCACGGTATCGGGCATCTGGTCGGGTCACTGGAGCCGGGAAAGCTGGCCGACATCGTGCTGTGGCCGACGAACACGTTCGGGGTCAAACCGAAGTACATGATCAAAGGCGGGATGGTCGCCTGGTCGGTGATGGGCGACGCGAACGCGTCCATTCCGACCCCGGAGCCGGTGCTGCTGCAACCGATGTTCGCCGGACTGGGCAAGGCGGCCGGGCGGACGTCGGTGACGTTCGTGTCCCGGGCGGCGGCGGAGGCACGGGTGATGGAACGGCTCGGTGTCGATCGGTGGACCGAGGCGGTGCGTGGCTGCCGGACGGTCGGCAAGGCTCAGATGGTCCGCAACAACCTGATACCGGAGATCACTGTGGACAGCGAGACGTATCAGGTAGCTGTGGACGGTGAACCGGCCGTCGTGCCCGCGTCGGACGAAGTATCGATGTCCCAGCTCTACTACATCGTCTGATGCTCGATCATCGAGCGGGAGTGGAGCGAGGGCTGGCCGGGCTCTTGTCCATGCTGCAGCTGAGCGACTCGGCGTTCCCGAGCGGCCGCTACACGCTGTCGTACGGTCTGGAGACGCAGGTGCAGTCCGGCCGGCTCACGATGCCGAGCGACCCGGCGGTGCTGGCGGCGCTGCTGCGGGACCAGGTGCGGCTGTCGGTCGGACCGTCGGACGGCGTCGCGCTGGCCTGTGCCCACCGTGCGTCGAGCAACCGAAATTCGTTCGATCTCGCATTGGTGAGCTGCGCCGACCAGCGACTGACCGCTGTGAAGTTGTCGCGGGAAGCACGGGAGACGTCCACCCGTAGCGGCCGAGCGCTGTTGCGCGTGGCGACGTCTGCCTTCGCCGCCGAACCGGTGGTGGCTCTTGCGCGAGAGGTGACGAACAGACGGTTGCCGGGCAACCACGCAGTGGTTCTTGGTGTATTGAGTGCCTGCCTGGGCGTGCCGTGTCTGGAGGCGGTGGCCGGCGAGCTGTTCGCGTTCGCCGCCAGTTGGGTGGGCGCGGCTGTCCGGCTCGCCGTGACCGATCATGTGACGGCGCAGGCAGTCCTGAACGACGTACGTCCGCATCTGGCCGCGGCCGCGGGGTGCGCTGCCGGGAAGGACGTTCCCGACATCAGCAGCTGCACACCGCTGCTGGACGTGATGGCGATGCGGCATGAGGAATCCGAGCTTCGGTTGTTCGCCAGCTGACAAAGGAGATACAGGTCCATGGAGGCAAACGCGTACGGGCACGGCCACGGGCACGGGCACGGTGACGACGACGGCCGGGACTCACGGTTCGCCGAGGTCCGGGCTCCGGGGATCCCCCGGATCGGCATCGGCGGACCCGTCGGATCCGGCAAGACGGCTCTCATCGAGGCGCTGGTTCCGCTGCTCATCACCGCCGGCCACCGCCCGGTGGTCGTCACCAACGACATCTTCACCAGCGAGGACGCCCTGCACGTACGGCGTACTCTCGCCGGCGTGCTGGCGCCTGAACGAGTGGTGGGCGTCGAGACCGGTTCCTGTCCGCACACTGCGGTGCGGGACGACCCGACGATGAACCTCGACGCGGTCGCCGAGCTCACCGAGCAGTTCAGCGACGCGGATGTCGTACTGGTCGAGTCCGGCGGTGACAATCTCACGCTGACGTTCAGCGCGGTGCTGGCCGACTACTTCGTCTTCGTGATCGACGTCGCGCAGGGTGACAAGATTCCGCGGAAGCGGGGTCCGGGCGTCACGCACTCGGATCTGCTGGTGATCAACAAGGTGGACCTGGCCGACCTGGTCCGGTCCGACCTGTCGGTGATGGATCGCGACGCCGGTGCCGTGCGCGAAGGCCGCCCGTTCGTGTTCACGAACTGCTTCACCGGCGACGGACTGGACGACGTGGCGGGTCGCATCGGTGCGGTGATCGCCCGGTATACCCCTGCCGTCGATCCCGTATGAGTCGACGCGATGATCGGGCCTGGTGTACTCCAACGGCGTTGCCGCAGGAGGTGCTCGCGTTCGGTGGGGACATTCAGGACGCCCTGGGTGTCGGCGCCGCGGGAAAGCTCGGGGTGCTGGACCTGGCGCTGGCGCCGAGGGCCGGAAGCACCAGGCTCGTGCGGCAGTACCAACGCTCACCGCTGTACGTGCACCGGCCGATCTACCTGGACCCTGTGCGGCCGGACATGGCTTTCGTGTTCCTGCAGCAGCAAGGTGACGGGTTCGTTCAGGGTGACCGGTACCGAATAGACGTCGACTGCGCGCCGGGTTCGGCCGTCCACCTCACCTCGCAGGCGGCGACGAAGGTTTTCAGGGCCCAGGACAACTTCGCGACGCAACTGGTCAACCTGCGGGTCGGTACCGCCGGTGTGCTCGAGTATCTGCCCGATCCCGTGATTCCGTTCCGAGGGTCCCGGCTGTATCAGCGCACCTGCCTGACCGTGGCCGACGACGCCACGGTCATCCTCGGGGAAGTCCTCCTGCCCGGCAGGGTGGCGCGCGGCGAAGCACATGTGTACGACGTGTACTGGGCCGATACCGAGGTACGGGCCGAGGACGGATCCTTGGTGTTGGCTGACACGTTGCGGTTGCGGCCCGGTGACATCGACGACCCGAACTCACCAGGAGCGCTGGGGGAGTACGACGTCCTGGCCGGCCTGTACGTGATCTGCGCCAGTACGCCGCCCGCCGAACTGGTCGCAGTTCTGCGGGAGGCGCTGGCCGGCGTACCAGAGATTCTGGCCGGAGTGACCGAGCTGCCTGCCGGTCGTGGTGCGGCGGTGCGCGTTCTCGGCCACACGTCCAAGGTGGTTCAGGCGGCGATGCGCACTGTCTGGAACCGGGCGCGCGTCGAGGTGCTCGGGGCGCCCGCGCCCGATCTCCGCAAAGGATGACACGTCAGCGCGATCCGTCGACCAGGACCAGGTGGAGCTCGGTCCGAGAGGTGATGGACAGCTTGGTGAAGACCTTGTGCAGGTGGTACTCGACGGTTCGTGGACTGATTGACAGCGTGGTCGCGATTTCCGGGTTCGAACGGCCGTCGCGCGCCAGCGACGCGATCCGGATCTCCTGCGCGGTGAGCTCGGGAGGCGCCGCGGACTGGCGCTGGCGCGCCCGTTCTCCGGTGGCCAGCAGTTCGCGGTGGGTTCGCTCGGCGAAAGCGTCGGCGCCCATCGTCACGAACGAGTCGTGGGCCGTCCGCAGAGGACCACGCGCATCGACCCGCCGGCCCTGCCTGCGCAGCCACTCGCCGTACAACAGCTGCGCTCGAGCCAACTGAGTCCTGATACCGGACCGGCCAAGCCGCTCGATCGCTTCCTGGTAAAGGTCCTCGGCGGTTCGGCCCGCCCGCAGCAGAGCGCGCGACTGGGCTTCGACGCCCAAGGCCCAGTCCGTCCCGGCCAGGCAAGCTCGCTCCGACAAACGGTCGAGCGCCTCGGCCGCCGTGTCCCGGTCGCCGGACCGGACGGCACCTTCGACGAGTTCGGTCAACGACCATCCCTGCAGCTCGAAGGCGTCACGTTCGAGGACCTCGCGGGTCGCTTCGACAGCTTTTCCGTACGCACCGACGCCGTTCGCGAGGACCGCGGCGGCATAGCGCGCCAGGCCGGCAGCCGCGCCTCGACCGCTCAGCTCCGGCATCGGCAGCGCCTCCTCACCGCGCCATGCCGCGAGCAGCCACGCTGCGTGCGGGAAGGGCGGCGTTCCGACTGCTCCGGCGGTCGACGTCGCCTCCGCTACCAGCGATTCGGCTGCTCCGAACTCGCCGGTCAGGATCTCCAGCAGCGCGCGGTGGGTCAGTACGTACGGCAGCAGCGTTCGGGCTCCTGTCAGCCTGGTCAGTTGCAGCTGTTTTCCGGTGAGCTCGTGCCAGGCGACGTCGTCCCACAGATCCGCCGCCACCAGACAAGACAGCGACCGTGAGCGAGTGTCGTCCTCGGCATCGCGGTCGAGTGCCTTCAGGGCCAGTTTCAGCGGTTCCACAGCTGAGGCGTAGCCGGTCGTGCAAAGCTGGGCAACACCTTCGATCAGCCGGTCGTTTCCTCCTGGTTGATGCTCGGACAGTCGGGCGAGGGCCTCGTGGACGATGTCGACATGACCGGTGAACACGGCTGCACCCAGTGCCTCGACGTAGGCCGGCCCGGCGAGTGTCGGCCGGCACTCCTCGAGCTCGCGCGCGGCGTCCATCAACTGGGCCACGGCGGCGCTGCCGCGGCTCGCATCGAAGGCCATTCGGGCCCGAACGCGCTGGATCCGCGCTCGGCCCAGTGGATCGGGTGAGGCAAGTTCCGCGGTGGCGAGCAGCCGGACGGCGGCGTCGACGGCGCCTGCGGAGTGGTACGCGTCGGCCGCCATCACGGCACGTTCGACCCGGAGTCCGGGGTCGGCGGTGCAGATCGCGGCGCGCTCCAGGAAGGCCGCTGCGGCGGCAAGGCCTCCGCGCTCACGGGCCTTGCCGGCCGATCCGGCCAGTTGGTCGCCCAGTGCGTCGTCGGGTCCTCTCCTGCTGTGCGCGAGATGCCACACGCGCCGGTCGGGTTCCGTCACCGGGTCGGTCGCCAATGCGAGTGCCTCGTGCGCGCGGCGCCGCTCCTCGGCGGAGGCCGTCCCGTAGATCGTCCATCGCAGGTGGGGGTGCCGAAACACGACCCAGGCGCCGAACGACACTAGGTTCGCCGCTTCGAGCTGCTGAGTGGCACTCGCCTTGAGTCCGAGCCGTGCTGCTGCGCGCCACAGGCGGACGGGATCGCCCATCGGCTCGGCAGCCGCGAGGATCAGCAGCAGCCTGCTCTCCGGCGCGAGTCCGTCGAGCAGGGCCGGCTCGCCTTCGTAGGACGTGTCGGCTTCGTACCCACCCGCCAGGGCCACCGGCGACGCAGTACGGACCGATTCCAGCAGCACTCGTGGATTCCCTCTCGCTTCCGCGATCATGCGCTCCAGAACCGCGTGGTCCAGGACAGTCGGCAGTGCGGCGTCCAGCAGTTGGTGCGCCTCGAGGTGTGAGAGCCCGTCGAGAACAAGCTCCGGCAGGCCCGTGACGCGCTCGCCGCGATCGGCGAACAACAGCGCAACCGGGACCGGACCGACTCGTCGGGCCACGAAGGACAAGACGTGGGTCGAGGGTTCGTCGAGCCACTGGACATCGTCCACGGCGCAGAGCACCGGTTGTTCCGCCGCAGCGAGTGTGAGTAGCGACATGACCGCCACGCAGAGGAGGAACCGCTCCGGTGGCGGGCCGGCGCGCAGTCCGATAGCTGTCTCCAGGGCGTCGCGCTGATGGGCTTCCAGCCGCGCCACTTCGGCCGGGAGGGCGGAGCACAGTAGGTGCAGCGCCGCGAACGCCATGCCGGCCTCCGCCGCAGTCCCGCGTACGCGCACCACCCGGTAGCCGTTAGCGTTCGTCGCCAGGTCTTCCATGAGGGCGGTCTTCCCGAGTCCAGCCCGGCCACGCAGCACCAGCACCGCGCTGCCCCCGGCCGCGGTGGTCGCGAGTAGTTGGCGAAGGCGTGCACGTTCCGCGCCCCGCCCGGCGAGAGGGACCTTCGGAGCCGGAACAGTCAGACCGTCTGCCGTCATGGTGGTGGGCTTTCCTCGATTTGCTGCAGGGACTTCGATCAGTGCGGTTCAGCTATTCCTTCCGAACAGATCAGCTCACAGGTGGATTCGATCCAGGAACTGCCCGACCGTGCTCGCCACTGTGTCCAGGTGGCTTTCCAGCAGGAAGTGACCACCGTCGAGCAGGGAGATCTCGGCGTGCGGAGCGTCGTCGGCGAAGGCGAGCGCGCCCTCGGGGCAAAAGATCTCGTCGTTACGCCCCCACACGGCGAGCAGCGGAACTCGGCTGTCCCGCAGGTACGCGTGCAGCCGCGGATAGAGAGGCATGTTGCTCACGTAGTCCGCGAGCAGTTCCAGCTGCACCCGGTCGTTCCCCGGACGCGAAACCATTGCGAAGTCGTGGTACCAGGTATCCGGGCTGACCAGGCTCTGGTCCGGCACACCGTGCAAGTACTGCCACCTGATGGCCTCCAGCGTCATCGCCTGCCGCAGCGCGGCCTCGGTTTCCGGCGTCCGCCGGTCCCAGTACGCACGCACCGGCCGCCAGAACTCCTCGGCCAGACCGACCTCGTAACCGTTTCCGTTCTGCGAAATGACGGCCGTCACCGCATCGGGCCGATCGAGCGCCAACCGCCAGCCCACCGGCGCACCGTAGTCCTGGACGTACATCGCGAACCTGTTCACACCGAGCTGATCCAGCAGACCTGCCGTCAAGTTTGCGAGTGCGTCGAACGTGTAGCCGAACTCGTCCGCCGCCGGCGCATCGGACAGCCCGAAGCCGAGGTGGTCGGGAGCGAGTACGTGGTACCGGTCTGCCAGCAGTGGGACGAGATGGCGGAACATGAATGAGCTCGTCGGAAAGCCGTGGAGCAGCACGACCACCGGTGCGTCGGCCGGTCCGGCCTCCCGGTAGAACAATTCCTGCCCGGCGACCGTCGCGTAGCGGTGGTGCACCGTCGTCATCTCGCTCCTTTGCCCGGCACCGATGTACTCGGTCCGTTTCAGAGTGCTGCCTGTTGGTTGCCGACGGCATCCCCCGGTGGCTAGCCGACCCCGCCAGCGATCGGCAGGCCATCGACGCTGCGCCGCGGTGCGGTGAGTCTCCACTCGTCACCTCGCTAGTGCACTCCCTGACGCGATGTGGTCGCTTGATCACGATCATCGAGGGCGCGGCACACCAGCGCTGACGACATGAGGAGATCGATGACTGAGGAAGTATGGAGAATGCCGGCGACCGAACTGGCTGCCAGGATCGGCGCCAAGGAGATCTCGCCGGTTGAGGTGACCGACGCCGTACTGGATCGGATGGACCGGCTCAATCCGGTCCTGCACGCGTTCTGCGAGCCCACCCAGGAAGCGGCCCGCGCGAAGGCGGCCGAGGTCGCCGGCCGGATCGCACGTGACGAGCCGGTCGGCCCGCTGGCCGGCGTACCCATCGCGATCAAGGACCTGATCAGCGTCAAGGGCGTCCGGACGGCGATGGGATCGCCGATCTACCGCGATTTCGTGCCGGACGAGGACGATGTCGTTGTCGAGCGGGTCGAGGCTGCCGACGCCGTCGTTCTGGGAAAGACCACGGTGCCGGAGTTCGGCTACAGCGGCGCCGGTCACAACCCGGTGTCACCCGCTGCGCGTAACCCGTGGAACATCGCGATGACTCCAGGTGGGTCCAGCAGCGGGTCGGGTGCCGCGGTCGCGGCAGGGATCGGTCCGTTGGCGCTCGGCACCGACGGGGGTGGATCGGTGCGCATTCCGGCGGCGCACTGTGGGATCTACGGATTCAAGCCGTCGATGGGCCGGGTGCCGATGTACCCCGGCGCCCGCGACGAGCGGTACCCGGGCGCGTCCAGCTGGGAAACTCTCGCGCATATCGGCCCCTTGACCCGGTCCGTCGCCGACGCTGCGCTCGTCATGTCGGTGGTGGCCGGTCCCGATCCGCGGGACCGGCTTTCGCTGCCGGCCGGTGATGTCGACTGGTTGTCGGCACCCGAGGGTGGGATCCGTGGTCTGCGGGTCGCTTTCTCGCCCGACTGGGGTTACCTGGATGTCGACCCGGCGGTCCGGGAGATCACAGCGCGGGCGGCCGAAGTGTTCGAGCGGGACCTGGGGTGCACGCTCGAAGAGGCCCACCCCGGCTGGGAGGATCCTTTCCACGCCTTCTGGGCGGTGGTGGTCGCCGACACCGATCTGGCGGGGCTCCGCGCGTTGCTCGACAAGCATGGAGCTCAGATGTCGCCGCACCTGGTGGACATCCTGAGCCGGCACTGGACCGCCGAGGAACTGACCAGCGCCAGGATGACGCGCAAGGCCGTGAACAACAAGATGTGGCGGCTGATGGCTGACTACGACCTGCTGATCACACCAACGCTGGCCGTACCTCCGTTCCCGCTGTACATGCAAGGCCCGGAGATTGTCGACGAGCACATGGTCCCCTCGACCGCATGGCTCGGCTTCAGTTTCCCGATCAATCTGACCGGTCAACCGGCCGCGTCGGTCCCAGCCGGCTTCACGACGGACGGCTTGCCGGTCGGGCTGCAGATCGTCGGTCGCCACCTCGCCGACGCCGACGTACTGCGCGCCTCGGCCGCCTTCGAGGCCGCTGCCCCGTGGGCGCAATACTGGCCGGCGCTGTCCTGACACATTGTCAGTTGGGGTCCGGCTCCGAAGGTGCGACCAGCGGTAGGTGGACGAGGAACCGGGTGTTTCCGGGGGAGGAGTTCACGGACAGTGCGCCGTGGTGCTTGTCGACCACGATCCGCCACGAGATGTCCAGGCCGAGCCCTGTCCCGGCACCGACAGGCTTCGTCGTGAAGAACGGTTCGAAGATCCGGTCCTTGATCTCGTCGGGTACTCCCGGTCCGGTGTCACCGATCTCTACCAGCAGTCGGTCGTTGTCGCGCGACGAGCGGACGGTCAGCGTGCCATGGCCCTGCATCGCGTCGACCGCGTTGGCGATCAGATTCGTCCACACTTGGTTGATCTCTGCCGCGTACACCGGAATCGCGGGGAGGTCGCGGTCGAAGTCTGTGACCACCGTGACTCCGTCGCCGATCTTGTGGGTGAGCATCACCAGCGTGCTGTCCAGCAACTGGTGCACGTCGATGTCTTGGTACGGCGTACGGTCCAGCTGCGAGTACTGCTGGGCGGCCGTCACGAGGGTGTAGATCCGGGTCGTGGAGTCGTCGATCTCGTTCATCGAAGACTCCAGGTCGATCGTGTGGTGGAGCCAGTCCAGGACGCTTCCAAGGGTCGCTGCGTCGCCGACCATGTGGGCAATGGTGTCCAGCCAGTCCGCATCCAAATCCGCCTGCACGAACGTCGGAGCCATTCGCCAGCCGTCGGCGATGCCGTGGGTCTCGAACCAGTCGGTCAGCTCGTCCTCGCGGTCGGCTACCTCCAGCGGAGTCAACGTCGCGGCCTGCGGCAAGCGGTGAAGTGCCTCCTCCTGGATGGTCGCCAGCGAAGCCCAGGTGGCGCCGTCGAGGTCACTCAAGGCCCTGCCCGCGAGTGATCGGCGGAGGCCGGCCAGCCGCTCCCGCACGGCGGCCGTGGCGCGCATCGCCGCCGCGGTCGGGTTGTTCAGCTCGTGCATCAAGCCGGCCGACAGGGACCCCAGGGCCAGCAACCGCTCGCGCTGACTGATCGCCCGCTGCGTGTTCTTCATGCCCAGAAACAGGCCTTCGAGCAAGTGCAGCGGCATCGGGAACCATTCCCGCATGACCGCGGCGAACTTGTCGGCGGCAAGGACGTACATTCGTGACGGCCGGGTCGTGCGCAGAGTATTGTCCAGTGTCTGACTCACCCCGTCGCCGAAGAACGACCGCCAGGCGCCGGCATACGCGCCAACCTGGCTCGTCCTGTTGATCTCGACGTCCTCGTCTCCGGCCCGGCGTGAGATCGCCAGCTCACCCTCGAGCAGTACGTAGAAGCTGGTCGCGAGATCGTCCTCGCGGTAGATGTAGCCGGGCTCGAACTGTTCGACATACCCGTTGCGGCACAACCAGTCCAGCTGGGCGTCGTCGAGCTTCTCGAACAAGAACAACGTCCGGAGTTCGGTCTTCTGACACGGCAAGCGTTCGGGCACACGGTCATGGTCGGGGTCGGGTAGACCGGTCGCGTCCAGGAATCTACCGGTGCCGGCCCCGGTCAAGTGCCGTGGCTCGGCCGAAGGACGAGCTCGAGTTGCTTGCGGGAGGTGACGCCGAGCTTCGTGTAGACCTTGCGGAGGTGGTACTGGACGGTGTGTGGGCTGATGAAGAGGCGGCCGGCAATCTCGGGATTCGAGAGGCCGTCGCGGGCCATTCGGGCGATCTGGGCTTCCTGGGCGGTGAGGTCGTCGTACCTGCTGGCGTCGACGCGTTTGCTGGCCGCGCCGCCGGCGGCACGCAGTTCGTGGGCGGTGCGCTCGGTGAACGCCGTCAGGCCCATGGTTCCGAACATGGTGTGGGCGGTGCGGAGCTGTTCGCGGGCTTGGTTGTGGCGTCGCTCGCGGCGAAGCCATTCGCCGTACAGGAGGTGAGCCCTGGCCAGGTCCACCCGCAGCATGGTCCGGTCCAGCCGCTCGATCGATTCGCGGAACAAGTTCTCGGCCACGTCGTCGTTGCTCAGCAACGCCCGGCAGCGGGCCTGCAGCCCCAAGGCCCAATCCGTTCCACTCGCGGCGGTCATCTCGGCGAGGCGGTTATAGGCGTCGACAGCCGCATCGTGGTCCTCACTGCGTACCGCGGCTTCGACGAGCTCCACCAGCGGCCAGATCAGGGATCCGAGGTCAGCGAGGTACTCGGTGGCTCGCTGCGCAGCGCACATTGCGTCGCTATACCGGCGGAGGCTGTTGTACAGCAGGGCTCTCGCCCATTCGGCGAACGTGATCCCGACCCCCTCGCCGCGTTGCGTCACGCCAGGCACGATCGCGCCGTGCAACTCGGCCATCCGGTCCTCGCCGCCACGGAAGGCTGCCAACCCCAGTGCGATGTACGGCGCCAGCGCGGTTCCCGCCGACTCCTTGATGGCCTGTTCCTCGTCGGCCATCGCTTCCGCGGCATCGAGCTTGCCTTGGAAAAGCAGCAGGTAGGCGCGCGACGTCAGGGCCAACGGCAGCTCGCTGAGCGCACCAGCCTCCCGGGCGAGCTTGAGATGCCGGGCCGACAGCACGTCCCATCGTTCGTCGTCCCAGACGCGCAGCGCGCTCGTACAGGCGAGCCACAGCCACCGGAGTTCCTCCTCGGCCGGCTTCGATGCGTCGACCTGGCGTAATGCCTCGCGCAACGTCGGCAAGGACGCCGCGTAGCCGTCGTTGAGATTGGCCGCTGTGCCGGCGAGCAGAAGATCGGGCACACGGGGCGCGGCCGCAGGCGGTGCGGTACCGGCTGCCTGCGCAACTGCCACTACGTCGCCGCCGGGGGTGGCCAGACGGCCGGCGAAGATCGCGGCTGAGAGTGCGTCGAGGTAGGTAGTTCGGGAGAGTTGAGGGTCGATGTGCTGGAGGTGTTTCGCGGCACGTAGGAGCAGGGGTGGCGCGTCCTTGCCGCGGTTGGTGACGAACGCGAGGTGGGCGCGGATGAGATCGGTGTGGGCGCGTTGGTGGTCGGTGAGAGGACCTGCCTCGGCCATGGTCAGCAGGTCGTAGGCAGCGTCGTAGGAGCCTGCTTGAAGCTGGGTTTCGGCGGCCGATAGAGCGCGGGTGGCGCGGTGTCCGGGGTCGAGGGTGAGAGTGGCGGCGCGCAGCAGGAAGGCGGCCGCCGCCGGGAGTCCGCCGCGGGCGCGGGCGCGGCCGGCGGAGCGTTCGAGTTCGGCGGCGATGTGTTCGTCGGGGCCGGCGGCTGCTTGGGCCTGGTGCCAGGCGCGCCGATCTGGGTCGACGTGGGGATCGGTGGCCTGGGCCAGGGCGTCGTGGACCTGCTGGCGTTGGTGCAACGTGGCGGAGTGGTAGATGCCTGAGCGGGCCAGGGGATGGCGGAACCGAACTCGGGCGCCGAGTTCGAGCAGACCTGTTTCGACCGCGGGGTTTGCGGCCGAGGAGTCAATGCCGAGCGTGGTGGCCGCGCGCCAGACCAGCGCGGAATCTCCTGAGGGGTCAGCGGCTGCGACCAGCAGCAACTGGCCGGCCGATTCGTCGAGAGCGGCGGCGCGGCGGGCGAAGCTTTCTTCGATCCGTCCCGACAGTGGCCCGCCCGCGGGCAGTCCGAACCCTCCGGCCAGTTGGGCAGCGGTGAACTCCCGTGGCAGCTCCAGCAACGCCAATGGATTGCCCCGGGTCTCGGCGACCAACTGGTCACGCACCGCGGCATCGACCGGACCGGTCAGCACGCTGTCCAGCAGCGCACCGGCATCGGCCACCGGCAACCCGCTGACCTGCAGCTCAGGCAGACCCGCGAGCTCCTCACCCAGCGATCGTGTCGCCACAACCAGAGCCACTGACTCCGTGTCCAACCGCCTCGCGACGAACGCGATGACCTGTGCCGAGGCGCCGTCGAGCCACTGATAGTCATCGACCAGGCACAACAGCGGCTGATCCTCCGCGGTCACCGAGAGCAAGCTCAGTGTTGCCAAACCAACCAGGAACCGGTCCGGCGGTGGCCCCGACTCGAGGCCGAACGCCGTACGCAATGCTCCGGCCTGTGGCTCAGGGAGGTCGTCGAGCCGCTCGAGCAACGGAGCGCACAGCTGGTGCAGTCCCGCGAACGGCAACTCCATCTCCGACTGGACTCCACCGCTGCGGACCAGTCGGTACCCCAGCGCCTGTACAGCCAGGTACTCGATCAAGGCGGTTTTGCCGACGCCGGGCTCTCCGTGCACCACCAACGCCTGGCTGTTACCCGAACGCACAGTCGCGATCAACCGATCGAGGAAGGAGCACTCCGCCCGCCGCCCGACCAGCTCTGCTGCGCGCCGCCATCTCGACAGATCAGCGGGCAGTCGCATTCCGGCGCCGTACCTGTCAGCCATTGGAACCTGACCTGTCTGCCTGCTCGTTGCCAGTTGCCGGCGTGACCGTCGCCGTAGTCATCTCCCAACTCCTCGAAACCCTGCGACAGTAACCTGACTTCGACCCCGATCTAACCCCTGAACGCCGATTTGGTGGTCTCGTTCGCCAGCCGTAAGGGCGGTGGGATTTACCGGACATGTGGCAAGGCTGCTGGACGGCCTTCTCGGGGCGCATCACCCGAATGAGCGATCTTGACGTCGCACGGATGCCAAAATTGCGGGTACTCGAGAAGGGGAGCGGGCAGGTGAAAGAGAACGGCCGTGGCGTCGGCGAGCTTGCGCCTGCGATCCGTTTGCGGGGACGCAAGGCGGAGATCGAGGTCCTGCACGAACGGCTCGACGCCGTGCGCGCGGGTGCGGGCGACACCGTCGTCGTCACCGGACTTGCCGGGATGGGAAAGACGGTTCTGCTGGATTCGGTGGTGGAGGCCGCCGGTACCGGGGTCACGGTGTTCCGGAGTGTTTGCGACATCGCCGGGCACGCGATTCCACTCGCACCGCTGCTTCAGGCTCTGGTGCACGGCCCCGGTGCTCCGGTGGACCCAGCCGTGCTGCGCGAACTCTCGCAGTCTCCGGACCAGAGGTTCTGGTTGCTGCGCGAACTCCAGGAAGCGATCGAACGTGTCGCGCTCGAAACTCCGGTGCTGATCTCGATCGATGATGTCCAGTGGGCCGACGAGGCGACGCTCGCCGCGCTGGCCGCGCTCACCCGCCAGCTGGCCAGTTACCCGGTGCTGTGGGTGCTGTGCGCGCGGTCGGAGGATCTGTCCGGAGCGGCTCACACGATGCTGTCCAGGCTTGAGGCCGCCGGGGCCCTGACGATCGCCCTCGGGCCGTTGAGCGATGCCGCGGTGATCGAGCTTGCGACGGATCTGCTCGGCGGGACTCCTGACGACGGGCTACTGCAGGTCCTCGAGAGGGTCCAGGGTCACCCGTTCCTGCTGACCGAGCTGTCGCGTGGACTGCGGGAGGAGGGTCTCGTCGAAGTGGTCGGCGGGCACGTTCGGCGTACTGGTACGCAGATACCGCTGCGATTCGTCGATTCGATCGGCGAGCAGTTGGCTCGGCTGTCGCGCAGCACACGCGACGCGGTGCAGATGGCGTCGGTTCGGGGTCGTCGGTTCTCGGCTGCCGAGCTCGCGACGCTCACCGGACGGTCGCCGGCGGCGGTCTTCGCTGCGCTGCGCCAGGCACTGGCCTCCGGCTTCGTGACCGAAGACGGTGACAGGGTCGCCTTTCGTCACGACCTCGTCCGCGAGGCGGTCGAGGCCGCCTTGCCCGCGACGGTTCGTCAGAGCCTGCGCCGTCAGGCCGTCGACGTGATGCTGGGACACGGGGCCTCGCCTGCGGATGTCGCGGAACTGGTGCTGAAGTCAGCGACGCCCGGCGACACCGAGGCGACCGCGATTCTGCGTAGAGCGGCCATCGAGACGGGAAAGGTGTCGCCGCTGTGGCCGGTAGGCTCAGCGGACGTGCGCTGGAGCTGACGCCGCCCGGGGACCCGGACCGCGCCGCGCTGACCGCGGAGACTCTCACCTACTTCGTGTTCGCCGGCAAAGCCGCCGAGGCAATGCGGTTGATCACGGCCGGCGCCCGCGACCTGACCGAGCCCGAGATCGAGGCCGAGGCCAGGCTGCGGATCGCGATCCTGCTGACCCAGTACGGGCTGGCCGACAGTGTCGAGCAGTGTCGCCGGGCGTTGGAGCTGCCCCGTTTGCCAGTGACGCTGCGGATTCATCTGCAGATCAATCTGGCGCTGGCGCTCGACCTCCTCGGTGACATCGCGGGAGCCGAGGAGGCCACCGCGGTCGCCACCGAGCTAGCCAGAGCAAGCGGCGATCCGGCGAGCGAGGTGATCACCCTGTTCCCGCGCTCCGCGCTGCTGCTCACGCGAGGCGCCTGGCGGCAGGCTCTCGATCTTCTCGACGAAGCGGCAGCCCGGCAGAGTGACGACCAGGTTGCCGTGGCTGTGAAGATCTGGCACCTGGACAACTGGATCGCCATCATGTACATCCGGCTGTCCCGTCTCCAGGAGTCGTTCGCGCTGATCGACGCCGGGATGCGCGACGCTCAGCGGGAGGGCGTGGAGTCCCACCTCCGGAACTGGTCGATGATCCGCTGCCGCGCGATGTACGCCGCCGGGCAGTTGGCCGATGCTCGTTCCGACGCCGAGGCCGCCATCGAGATGGCGGACGAGATCACGGCCGACGGGAGCTCCGGAAACCTCAACCAGCTGTGTCTCTATATCCTGGGACGAGTCGCGCTGCATGCCGGTGACCCGGCCGAACTCGTGCACGCGCGCCAGTCGGCGAGGCAGCTCCTGGAAGCACGAGGCTGCCCGTCCGCGCAGTGGCTCGGCGGTTGGTTGATGGCCCTGGTGGCCGACGCGGACGGCGATCTTCAGCAGATCGCGCCTATCGGAGTCGAGATGCTCGACCCATTGGCCGGCGGCGCGCTCAGCACGAGCAGCCCGCGAATGTACGCCGATGTCGCGATTCTGACGCGCATCCTGCTGGCGGCCGACAGGCGCGTCGATGCTGTGTCGGTCGTCGCCAACCTCGAGCGGTTCGCCGCCCGGCAGCCGGACTTCCCGTTTCTCGACTGCGCTGTCATGCATGCCCGTGCGGTGCTGGACTCCGACGCGGACACCGCGCTCCTAGCTGTTGCCAGGAGCAACGGTGATCCCCGCTCCCTGGTGGTCGCTTCGGTGCTGGAGGACGCCGGGCGGCTGCTTCCGGAGTCTCGTACGCCGGAAGCGGTGCCGCTGCTGGAGTCCTCACTCGAGTTGTATACCGCCGCGGGGGCCCAGCGGGACGCCTCGCGGGTGCGCAGTCTGCTGCGCATCCGGGGAGTCCGACCGGCTGCCCGCGGCCGCCGTTCGGCACCGCAATGGCAGGAGCTGACCGAGTCCGAGTTCGCGGTGGTGAGCCTGGTCGCCCGAGGAGCAACGAACCGTGAGGTCGCCGAGCGACTCTTCCTGTCGCCGTACACAGTCAACTCCCACCTGCGGCACGTGTTCGGCAAGCTGCGGATCCGGTCGCGCGTCGAGCTGGCGCGCATCGCGACCGAACGCGGCATCTCCATCTGATTCGCTGGTGATGGCCACGAAGGCCGTTGAAGTGGCGGATCGGTCGTGTTTCGGGACTCGCGTGGTCCGCGGTGTTCGTCGTGTCCCAGATCCGGTCGACGGACTCGCGGAACCCGGTCCGCAGGGCCGCCGGGATGCCTAGCAGGTCGCTGATCACGGCGATCAAGGATCAGGGGATTTCGGATGAGCCGATCACCGTGGTGAAGAACTGCCCCGCGAGCGCTCGAACGGTGCCTGTAAGTGGGCCGTAACTCGTTGCTCGTCGACCGGTGTGGCGCCTCGGGTATTCCCTGACGCGAGGACCGCGGTGAGCCTGATCCGCTGGTCGGAGACCTGATCGCAAGGCTGAGTGTGCTCGGAAAGAACTTGGGCGTTCGCGGACACGAACCTCTCGACGATGAACCCGCACTCGAAGGGAGGCGGCGTCGGGAAGGTCATCGGGCCTCCGCCGCCGACGACGAATTGGCTGACTGCAGAAACGTTGCGCGCTATGGAAGCCTGGCCCTGGACGGCTATCTGCCACCTGAGGACGTGCTCGAAGTAGCCCAGCACCTTCAACGATGCCGCGACTGCGCAGCCCACGTCGGCCAACTGGCGACGACCGCTGCCGTGCTCGGTGTCCGGACCGTAACGCAAGAGACCGAACGGGCAGGTGCCGCGGCGGGTCGGCGGGAGGGCACGGGCACCGACCAATCATCGGCATTCGGAAGAAGCCAGCGGACTCTCGCGGCCCTCGCGCGCGCAGCAGACCCGGAGCACGCCGAAGACCTGGTGCAAGAGACCTGGGAGCACTTCCTCAGCGCGGCACCCGAGGATGTTCCTGGCCGGGACAAACTTGTCACATACCTGCTGCAGCGGATCGCCGACCACCAGCAACAGGATGATGTCGACGCCGGCGCGTGGGCCGACAGCCTGGCGCGTCATCACACGCACAACGCAGCCGATCTCGCGGAGTCCGACCTTCCGCCCGATCCGGGTGGTTACGGGTCCCTCCGGGAGCTGGCCGAGCTCGACGCGCTCGACCCGGACGCAGATCGTGCGGAACTCCTGCTCCCCGACCTCTACGGCGACGGTCCTGACCGAGGCGAGTGGCCGAGCCCGCCGAGTGCGTGGCCTACGATCACCAGGCTCCTGGGTCCGGAAGCCGAGGTGGAAACCTCTGAGTTGTACGCCGTCGTGGACGCAGCCCTCGACGCACTGCCCCAGGATCTGGGCGACGCGTTGTACCTGGTCGACATCGAAGGCCATTCGCTCCAGACGGCCGGCGGGTTGCTCGATCGCGAACCCGCTCAGCTTCAACGAGACCTCGCTCGAGCACGCCTGCACGTCCGCGAGTACGTGAACGGTTATCTCGCCGGGCGGTGAGGGAGCGCGTCGAGCACCGAACGGACAAGACACAGGAGGACGGCATGGACCTCGAACGGGCCAGAGAATTGATCGTGGCGGAGCGCGAGCGGATCAGCGAGTTGCTCAGGAGCACTGCCGTCGCACGCATGGACGACAACGTGGCCGAGCAGGAGGCCGGCGACGGCGACACCGATGGTGCACAGCCTCTGGAGCACGAGGAGGTCGATCTAGCCGTCCAGTCGGCCTTACTGGAACGGCTGGACGCGCTGTCGCGGGCTGAGAAGAGGCTGGACGAAGGTACGTACCGCATGTCGATCGAAAGCGGTGTCTTCATTCCTGACGAGCGCCTCGAGATCGATCCGGCCGCCGAGCTGACCGTGGCAGAAGCAGAGCGCCGTGACCATGACCACTGACAACGCGCCCAGGGACTCGGTCAACGTGCTGATCAACTCGATCTCTTCTCAGTTCGAGGCGGTCGCGGGCGGAGAAACTATCGGGATACTTGCCTATGCTCGGTCAGGTCGGCACTTCGACCTTCGGTACACCTTCGTGCTGCCTTCGCGGCGCAGCAGAGGTGTTGCAGGTGCGCTGCTGGCTGCTGCTCTCGACGCCATCCGTAGTGCGGACGGCACCGTGACGCCATCGTGCGGGTTCGTTAGCGCGTTCATTCGCGCGCACGCCGAGTACGAGGACCTCATCCTCTATGCCTCTCCGTCCAGGAGCGGTGCATTGCCCGTCCGCGTGCGTCATCCGTGCAGGAGCTTCGTCGGCGGCCCCTGGGGTGATCTACGGGTCGAACCGCGTAGATCTGGGGAGGCCGACCGGGGTATCGCCGGAGGCGAATAGAAGAGAGCCCGCTGCATGGTGGAGAAGTGGGCCTGCAAGGGCCCAGCTCATCAGGAAGGGCTCGACATGGCACTCGCACAGCAGGAAGTGAACGCAGCGGCCATCGCCGCAGAGAACGCTCTGTGGGTGAGTGCGTTGACGGCCGGCACGGCAGAGCGGGACGCGGGCGTCGAGAGGCTCTATCCGATTCTGGTCAAGTTCGGATACGCGGAGGCGCGCAGGCATGGAGCACGCCTGCAGCTGGAAGGTCCCGAACTGGACGACATCGCGCACCAGGCTGCGGCTGACGCGACCATGACGATCTGTCGAAAGGTGGACACCTTCCGGGGCGACTGCCGCTTCACGACGTGGGCGTACAGGTTCGTCGCGCGCGCGGTGTCCTCGAAGATCAACCGGCACTTCTGGCAACGCTGCGCAGTCAGCGTCGACCCGGACAAATGGGCCCGGCTACCGGACGGCGGACTGGTCCCCGAGGAACAGGCAGAGGCACACGACCTGCTTCGCGCAGTGCGGAGAGCCTGTACCGGCAGGCTCACCGAGCGGCAGCGGACGGTCTTCGAGGCAGTCGCCGTTCAGGGGACGCCGATGAGCCACGCGGCCGGGCAGCTCGGCTGCACGCAGAACGCTCTGTACAAGGCGATGTTCGACGCCCGGCGGAAGTTGCGGAAGGCCCTCATCGAGGGCGGACATCTTGAGATATCGGGTCGGCGTAGGTCGTGCCCCGTGGAGGCCGGCCGGCGACCGTCCAAGGAGAGCGAGGAGAACCCGAAATGACATCTGTCCATCACCGATACGCGGACGTCGACGGACGAAAACTGTTCTACCGGGAGGCCGGCTCCCGGGACGCACCTGCCGTCGTTCTCCTGCACGGGTTCCCGAGCAGCTCGTTCATGTTTCGCAATCTGATTCCGGTGCTCGGCGAGCATTATCGAGTCATTGCGCCGGATCACCTCGGGTTCGGTTTGTCGGATGCTCCTCCGGCAGCGGAGTTCGACTACACGTTCGATGCGCTCGCCGATCTGACGTCCGGTCTGCTGCGTGAGTTGGGCGTCGAGCATTACACGCTCTACGTGCAGGATTATGGAGCGCCGATCGGCTGGCGCCTGGCCTTGCGTGCTCCGGATGCGATCACGGGAATCATCACGCAGAACGGAAACGGTTACGACGCCGGCTTCGTGGAAGGGTTCTGGCGGACGGTCTGGAACTACCAGCGAGAGCAGACGGCGGACACCGAGGCGGCCATCAGGCAGGCGTTGACTCTCGAGGTTACGCGCTGGCAGTACCTGACTGGTGTGGCCGATGAAACGCTCGTGAGCCCGGACACCTGGCATCACGACTACAACCTCCTCGCGAGGCCCGGCAACGACGAGATTCAGCTGGCCTTGTTCCGCGACTACTCGACAAACGCGCCCATGTACCCACGCCTGCACGAGTATCTGCGCTCGAGCGGCGTCCCGGTGCTGGCCGTCTGGGGCCGTGGCGACGAGATCTTCGGCCCGGCCGGCGCTGAGGCCTTCGCACACGACGCCGTCGACGCCGAGATCCACCTGCTCGACGGTGGGCATTTCCTACTCGAGAGCGCCGGAGCCGAAGTGGCCGCAATGATCCACGACTTTCTCGGCCGCAGAGTCGCTCTGCCTATGTCGGCCGTCCCTGGACACCAGATGAAACGGAACGGAGAACGCTGATGACGCACAACTTCGAGGGGCGCAAGCTCATCGCCATCGGAGGAAGTAGCGGGATGGGGCGGCAGACCGCCATCGATGTCGTGCGGTGCGGCGGTTCAGCCGTCATCGTCGGCCGGAACAAGGAACACGTCGACGAGACCGTGATGGCGCTGTCCGCTGACGGCAGCGCATGGGGCATCGCGGCCGATCTGACGGACCGTGATCAGGTCGCCGCGCTTCAGCACCAGTTGGCTACCGACCACTCCGACGCGACCCTGCTTGTCAACGCCGCCGGTGTCTTCGTGCCGAAGCCGTTCCTCGACCACGAAGGCACCGACTACGACTCCTATCTCGAGCTGACCCGAGCCATCTTCTTCCTGACACAAACAGTGGCGCGAGGGATGGTGGCAGCCGGCCGTGGCGGCGCGATCGTCAACATAGGGAGCATGTGGGCTCACCAGGCCATCGCGGCGACTCCTTCCAGTGCCTACTCCATGGGCAAGGCGGCGCTGCACGCACTGACCCACAACTTGGCTCTCGAGCTCGGTGCCCAGCAGATCCGTGTCAACGCCGTCGCGCCGGCAGTGGTCGCGACGCCCATCTACCAGGCATTCGTCCCACCGGAACAGATCGAGGCAACGATCGAGAGCTTCAACGGCTTCCACCCGTTGGGCCGCGTCGGCTCGGCCGAGGATGTCGCATCGGCCATCACCTATCTGCTCTCGGACGACGCCAGCTGGGTAACGGGCACGATCCTGAATGTCGACGGCGGTGTGATGGCCGGCCGCAATTAGAACATCTGTGCCGGTAGGTGAAGTGAATTGTTGGAGGGCTGGATGACGCACTCGATCGATTGGACTCCGGTGACGCGTGCCGACGTGATCATCGCGATGGAGGACTACCGGCGGCTGGGGGCCGACGGCTTCTTCGCGGCGCACGGCTTCGGTCCGACGACGACGTACGACCTGGTGTGGGAGGAGCTCCGGTACCCGCCGAAGGCGATTCTCGGTGCCGCGTACGAGCACGCCACCGGGACCAAGCTCGCCCCGGTGGACTTCGAGGGCGGAAAGACCGGTGCGGTCAGAGTCCTGGGCAAGCTGGGGTTCGTGGTCGAGCAAAGGAGGGGCCGATGAGCGACTCGTGGAAGTCAGACGACCGCGGCAACCGGTTCGACGGGCGTTACGAGAGATAGCAGTTCGTACCCGACGGACAGGCCGGGGCGGGTGGTCTGACGGCCGGTCCGCCGGGGCCTTTGCTACGGATCGTCCGGCACGTTCCTGCCGGCGAAGGAAAGGAAGCGCGACATGGCAACTGTCTCGTTCAAGGGAGCTACCCGGGTCTACCCGGGCACCGACCTCGCGGCGGTGGACAAGCTCGACCTGGATATCTCCGACGGCGAGTTCATGGTGCTCGTCGGGCCGTCCGGGTCCGGGAAGTCGACGGCGCTGCGGATGCTGGCCGGGCTCGAAGAGGTGAACGAGGGCGCGATCTTCATCGGCGACCGGGACGTCACGAACGCCCCGCCGAAGGAGCGCGATATCGCGATGGTGTTCCAGAACTATGCGCTGTACCCGCACATGTCGGTGGCCGACAACATGGGCTTCGCCCTGAAGATGCAGGGCATCCACAAGGACGACCGCGCCAAGCGAGTGCTGGAAGCCGCGAAGCTGCTCGGTCTGGAGGAGTACCTGGACCGTAAGCCGAAGGCCCTGTCCGGTGGTCAGCGCCAGCGCGTCGCGATGGGTCGCGCGATCGTGCGTGACCCGCAGGTCTTCTTGATGGACGAGCCGCTGTCGAACCTCGACGCCAAGCTGCGGGTCCAGACCCGCACCCAGATCGCCGAGCTGCAGCACCGGCTCGGTGTCACCACCGTCTACGTCACCCACGACCAGATCGAGGCGATGACGATGGGCGACCGGGTCGCCGTCCTTCGCGATGGCGTGTTGCAGCAGGTCGACACCCCGCTGAACCTGTACGACCGGCCGCGGAACAAGTTCGTGGCCGGCTTCATCGGATCGCCCGCGATGAACCTGATCGAGGCCGAGATCGTGGAAGGCGGTGCGAAGGTCGGCGACTACGTGGTCCCGATCGCGCGCGACGTACTGGCCAAGGCCGGTGACGACAAGACGCTGACGCTCGGCGTGCGTCCGGAGGCGCTGCACCTCGCGGACGACGGTCTGCCGGTGAAGGTGTCGGTGATCGAGGAGCTGGGGTCGGACGCGTTCCTGTACGGGACCGCCGAGCACACCAGTGACCAGATCATCGCCCGGGTCGGCACCCGGCTGCACAACGACAAGGGCACGGTCGTCCATCTGGCGCCGGACCCCGACAAGCTGCACCTCTTCTCCACCTCCACCGAGGAGCGGCTGAACGGCTGAACGGCAACGGAACGTCGACGGACAGCTTCGCCGCGGCCTGTTCGAGATGGTGTGTCCCGAACGGGCCGCGGCGGTTCGCCGGTCAGTGGCCGGCGGGCTCGCGGAGATAGCGAACGAGGCCGACGACGTCGTCGGGTACCAGGCGGCCGATTGCTCCACTGGAGTAGACGCTCACGATCACCTCGCCGTCGGGATCCAGGACGAAGCCTGTGGACTGCAGGTAGGCCGGATCCGAGTTCACGAAGGCTCCGGTGAGCTCGGCCACTGCTCCGGCATCAGCCCCGAAGCCCACCGGGAAGGTGAGCTTGTGCCTGGCGATCAGCTCGGCGGTTGTGGCCTCGTCGTCGACCGACAGCGCCGCCACCCCGACGCCGAGCTCCTCCAGCGTGCTACTTGCGCGCTGGAACCCGCGCAACTGGGCGTTGCAGTACGGGCACCAGGAACCACGGTAGAACAGCATCACGCCGAAGCCGCCGGCGAAGACCTCTGGGACGGTCACCTTGTCGCCGCCGGGAACCGGGAACGAGAGGTCAGGAAAGGGATCGCCTGGTTGCAGTAGAGACATGTGTGGGGTTCTCCTCGTGTTGATCGTGGCCGCGTCAGCGGGCCCGGTCTGGAGTCTCCCGTTCATCGATCGGCGGACGCGTCCGTCAGAACCCCAGGTGCAACCCCTGGCTGTCCCCGTGAGGGACTGCATTTGCCCCCGGCGTACTGCCGCGCCTCCAGAGTGCAGGTGAGCTGAGAGCCAGAAGGCCCGGTCCGCGAGGAACAGCGTCAGACCGAACCGTCCCGGTTCGTCTTCGAACATGTTCCGGCCGGCAGCGTGTAGGTCAGCGGGGTAGGCGACGGGTGGGCAGGCGATGAGCTGTCATGCTGCGACTGCTTCGTTTGAGGGTGACCTGAGTTCCGGGGTACTGCGGGCGCGAAGACCGCCGATCAGGCACAGCCCTGCGCCGAGCGCGACCCAGACGGCCAGCACGGTGACGGCTTGGGCGATGCCACGGCCTTCGAAGAAGGCGGTGGAACGCAGCAGCCGGCCGCCGGCGCCCGGAGGCATGAGTTGCCCGAGTACGCCGGACCAACCTGGCAGCATCTCGGGTGCAGTCGATGTACCTGAGAGCGGATTGCCGACGAGCATCATCACGACGGCACCGATGCCGATTCCGGCGAACCCGAGCAGCGATTCCAGGCCGAGGATGGTCAGGGACGTCGCTGCGATGGTGTAGGCGACAGCGCCGGTGTTGGCCAGATAGTCCGCGCTCGGCGACCCGAACCAGAACTGCAGAATCGCTGCCACAGCGAGACCACCGCAGACCGAGTAGCCGAGTGCTCCGGTGATGCGACGGCCGCTGCCGCGAACAAGTCTGGTCAGCAGTACTGCGCCCAGCAGACTGCCCATCACCAATGGCATCGCGCCTGCGGAAAGGCCGGCACCGCGAGGGTCGTCTGCCGGCAGCGCGGCGATGTCACGCACACCGGACGGTGCCGCGGGCTTCCCCGCCTGAGCCAGGCCGGCCGCCATGCTCTGCAGGGTCTGGGCGACGGCCGTGCTGCCGGCGGAGGCAACGATCACTTGCGGGATGCCGGCGCTGAGATCGATCGCGCCGTACACCTCCCGATCGCGGATGAGTTGCTCCGCCGCCGCCGTGTCGGTGACCTCGGTGATGTCGAAACCACCTGGTACACGCTGGTCCAGTGCGGCACGAACTTGCCCGACCGCACTCGTCGGCCCGGCTACAGCGATCGGCACATCGTGAAGCGAAGACCGTGCCGATGGCCAGGCGAACGCGATCAGCAACATGCCGGTGATCGCCGTGAGAAGGACTACTGCGCCGGCCACCTTCGGCCATGGTGACGGACGCGAAGTGACGGCGAGCGGTGCCCTCGGGGTCATGTCTGCTCCTCGATCTGAGTGGTCCTGAACCGCGCTCACCGCGGTGTGTGCGGGTTTGGGAGTCGATATAGGTCAGCTTCAGCGGGTTGCGGACGTAGTAGAGGCCGGTGATCCGGGTGTCCCCGACATGCACCGCGACGTCGAACTCCGCGTCGACGTACAGAGCCGTCGCCGGCCCGCCGTCGATGGCGACAACGGGGATCTCCCCGACCATGGCGTTTGTGTCCCTCCGAGCGACCTCGAACACCAGACGCCACAGCCCTGCGAGTCCTGACAGCATGTGGCGCAGGTCACGCGGTCGGTGCTGTGGCTCAGGCCACACCTTGTTCCTGTCAGCAATCGGAGCGCTGTCCCGCTCAACCCCACAAGAGCAACCGAACCGTCAGGAGCACCACATGAAGCACCGAATCGTGGTCCTCGGCGCCGGCTACGCAGGAGCCTTCGTGGCCGGACGCTGGCCCGTCGGCTGTCCCGGGCCGACACCGAGATCACCGTCGTCAACGCTGTGCCGGACTTCGTCCAGCGGCTGCGGCTCCACCAGCTCGCGGCCGGGCAGAAGATCGAGAATCCGCAGCTCACCGAGGTCTTCGCCGGCACCGAGATCCAGCTACGGCTGGCCCGCGTCACCGCCGTCGACGCCGAGCGCCAGGTTGCCATCGTCGCCGACGCCGACGGTGGCGGCGAGCTCGGATACGACACGCTGGTCTACGCGCTCGGCAGCCACGGCGACAACAGCGGCCTTCCCGGCGCCGCGGAGCACGCCTTCGACATCGCCAGCCGCCCCTCCGCGTTACGCCTGCGCGAGCGCCTGGACAAGCTGGACGAGCGAACCGGAGGTGGGAGCGTCCTGGTCATCGGCGACGGGCTGACCGGCATCGAGAGCGCCACCGAGATCGCCGAGTCCCGACCCGGACTGTCGGTGACACTGATCGCCCGCGGCGAACTCGGCGCCAGGCTCTCGACCGGTGCGCGCAAGCACCTGCGCCGGGTCTGTGACCGGCTCGAGGTCGCCGTGCTCCAACACACCAGCGTGGAAGCCGTCGAGCCCGAACGAGTGCTCTGCGCCGACGGAACCGTCGTGGCCTCCGACGCGACCGTCTGGACGGCCGGGTTCGCGGTCGATCCGATCGCCGCCGAGGCCGGAGTAGACGCTACCGACGACGGCCGGATCGTCGTCGATCGCACCATGCAATCGGTGTCACACCCAGGTATCTACGCGATCGGCGACGCCGCCTACGCCATCGGCGACAACGGACGACCGCTGCCGATGTCCTGCGCATCAGCCGGCTACACCGGAACGCAGGCGATCGAAGCGATCGTCGCCCGACTCATCGGCCGCGATGTACGCCAGACCAAGCTGCTGTACTACGGCAACCACATCAGTCTCGGCCGGCGCGACGGAATCGTGCAGATGGTCGACGACGAAGGAGCGGCGAAGCCGAAGCACACCGGCGGCCGTAACGCCGCGATCATCAAGTCCGGCATCGTCAAGGCGTCGCTGTGGGCCACCTCGCATCCGACCTTCTGCATGCCCAAGCGCAAGCACCGGGTCACCGCCGCGCCGCGCACGCCGACCGCCGTACGCAGGCCGGATACACCGGCTGAGATCGCCTGACCGCCACTAGAGTCACCGTTCATGGACAGCATCGCCATCGATCGGTTCGAGGCCAGCCGGAACCGGCTGGCCTCGTTGGCCTATCGTCTACTCGGTTCGGCGGTCGATGCCGAAGACGCGGTACAGGACGCGTTCCTGCACTGGCAGGCGACCGATCGGGAACTGGTCAAGGTGCCGGAAGCGTGGCTGACCAAGGTCGTCACCAACCTGTGCCTCGACCGGCTTCGCTCGGCGCAGCACCGCCGCGAACGTACCGCTGGCAACTGGCTGCCCGAACCGCTCCTCGACGGCGACCCGATGCTCGGCCCGGCCGACACCTTCGAGCAGCGCGAGTCGGTCTCGCTGGCCGTGCTGACCTTGCTGGAACGCCTGACACCCGTCGAACGAGCCGTCTACGTCCTCCGCGAAGCCTTCTCCTACAGCCACGCCGAGGTAGCCGGGATCCTCGAAATCACCGAGTCCGCCAGCCAGCAGCACCTCCACCGCGCCCGGCACCGCATCACCAGCGCACCTCACCGCGGCCGACAAGTCAATCGCGCATCTGCCCGCAGCATCGTCGAGGAATTCCTCGCCGCCGCCTCCTCAGGACGCACTGAGCGCCTGGTGGCACTTCTCACCGACAACGCCACGGCAATATCCGACGGCGCCGGCCTGACCGAGACCCTACTGCAGTACGACACACCACAGCGCATTGCAGCGATCGTCCGCGGCGGATTCAAACCCACCCCTGCAAAACGCCGCTTCGCCGGCGGTACACCTGCGATCCACTACGCAGAGGTCAACGGCGGGCCCGCGATCCTCTTCGTGGTCGACCAGCAAATCGTCGGGGCCGTGACGTTCGACATCACCAACGGAAAGATCGCCACAGTGCGCGGCATCGCCGCACCCGAGAGGCTGACCCGTCTCACCACCACCTGGCGCCGGCACGAACCGGAGATCCCACTCGTCGCCGAGTGGTGACAGCGAAAGCCACTTGAGTTGGACCGACGGTCCCGAACTCCACCACTCGACCCACGCCAGCAAACCCGGCACGCTACCCATATGCCGCCGAACTCCGGGCCGTTGGAGTTGCGGCCGAAATCGGCGGCGTCCAGCATCGCCGTTTCGGTGCGGTGAGCGCCGTGCTCCAAACGATCACTCTCGTCTTGCGAGTCAGTGAATGCGAGGCACCTCTCACCGCGACATGTCGGGACCGGCCGGGACAGTTCAGTTGCGCTAGGCAATGGCCGTCGCGATCGCCAACCGGATCGCTGCCGTCAAGGTCGGGAGATCCTGCGGTCCGTCGTGACGCTGGTTGTTGATGAAGAACGTCGGAGTGCCCGCGACGCCGCCCGCGTCGGCCGGGCCACGGATGTGGTCGCGGGCCGGGTCGACCGGCGAAGCGAGATCGCTGAGCTGACGGCCGGTGCCGAGCAGCGCACGCGTCCTCGCGCGGGCCGGCAGCAACGCGATCACTCGATAGAAGACCAGGGTGATCGCGGCCGCGCTGAGAGCAGCCGCGAGTACGCCGAGCTTCGCCTCGGCCAGCGTCGTCTCGGTGAAGGCGAGGTCGACGATCAGCAGCGAGACCGTGAACGGCACGCCGGCGATCGTCCCGCTGCCGACGACACCCGCCCAGCCGACCGGCGGCCGGACTGAGCCATGGCTGGTCCGAGTGAGCAGCCACGAGGCCGCCGCGACCGCAACCGGCGTCCCGACCACGAACGCCAGGAAGATGCCGGCCATGACTGGCGTTACCTTGAAGAGCGCCGGGTCGAGGGTGATCCCGGCATTCGCCAACGCGAACAGAGGAACGATCGCGTAGCTGGTGGCCCGATGGTAGGTGTGCTGCAGGCGTGCGTTCGCCGACAGTGTCCCGGTCAGCCCTCGGGTCGCCGCCTGTGCGAGCTCCGGCGTCGGCTGCTCCCGGAACACCCGGACCAGCGCGGTTGCCTCCTCCAGCGCATAGCGCCGAGGCACGTACGGCGAAGTCGCCAGCCCGACCGCGAGTCCGGCGACCACCGGATCGATGCCACTGGCAAGCAACCCGCACCAGAGGATCACCGCGAGCGCAACGAACACCGGTCGGCGATCGGGTGTGGCGGAACCTGCTGCTGGCCAGAAGTCCGGCGTACGACGCGAGCGCGACAAGCAGCCCGGTCAGGCGCACCTGGCGGTGTACGCGAACGCGATGACCACCAGCGCGACGACATCGTCGACAATGAACACCGTGAGGAGGAAGGTCCGGATCCGATCCGGGACTTGTTTGCCGGCCACTGCGAGCACACCCAGTGCCAGACCAGTGTCGGTCGACATCGCGGCGCCCCAGCCGTGCACTCCGATCCCGGAGTGGTTGAACGATCAGTACCGACAGCCGGCGAGTCCGGTCGCGACGGGCAGGATCAGACGGTGCCGTTCTCTGAGTTCGCCCAGGTCGAACTCGCGGCGTGCCGCGAGCCCGACGACCAGGAAGAAGGATGTCATCAGCGCGTTGTTGACCCAGGTGCGTAGGTCCAGGTCGCCGACGCCCGGCCGATCCGGATCGGCAGTTCCTTTGCCCAGAAGGCGTCGTACCCCGTGCACATGAGGTTTGCCCAGACCAGCGCGAGCGTGATGGCGGCGACGAGGACGGACGCGCTGGCGGCCTCGGTGCGCAGGAACGCCCGCAGTGGGCTCGTGGCCGGACCGGTCATCGACATGCCGGGCGGGTTCAACCCGCGCGCGGGCCGGACTGCTGGCGACTCGCTCATTGCTGCCGGACTTCCTGCAGGGTCCAGGTGTTCCCGTCCGGGTCGGCCAGTTCGGCCATACTCGCGTAGGAACGACGGCCGGGATCGATGCCGGGCGCGAGGTCGCCGGCCCAGGTGTCGATCGGTGTCTTGTGCCGGATGTCGCCGACCTTGATGCCGCGGGCAACCAACTCTGCGTGCGCGGCTTCGAGGTCCGCGACGACGAGGTAGTTGGCCCGCGCGGACCCCGGTTCGGCATCGGTCAACCCGTCACCGAACTGGATCGAGCAGGCCGATCCGGGCGGAGTGACCTGGACGACGCGGAATCCGTCCCGCGGGTGGTAGTCGACGTCGAGCGTGAACCCCAGTGACGTATAGAAGGCCAACGCGGCGTCGACATCGCGGACGGGCAGAGTGACGACTTCGAGTTTGTAATCCATCACATGTCCAGGACCAGTTCGGTGGTTGGGCGGGCGCAGCAGGTCAGCGTCTGGCCGTCGGCCGGCAGCTCTACCGGGGCGGGCGAGTACATGACCTCGCCGGACAGCAGTGGCGTCACGCAGGTGTGGCAGATGCCGGTACGGCAGCTCCAGCGGGTCGGGACGTCGCAGGACTCGGCTAGGTCGAGCAGACTGCCGTCACCACTCGCTGTGGAGAGGCCGCTGCGGGCAAATGTCACCAGTGGACCGTTGCCAGGCGAGGCAGGTTGGTGCGGTGGACGGGCGGTCTGGCCGGTGATGCCGGGGTTGGTCGACGGCAACGCGCCGAACAGCTCGGTGTGGATCCGGTTCACGCCCACAGCGGTCAGTGCCTCGCGCATGTCGGTCATGAACGGCATCGGGCCGCAGAGGTACGCCGTCGCATCGAGGGGGAGCGCCAAGTCGACGAGTTTGTCCTTGGTGAGCCGCCCACCGGATGAGCTGTAGTAGACGTGCTCATGCACGTGCGGCAACTCCTCCAGCAATCCGTGCACCTCCCCGACCAACACATAGTCCGAAGCCTGGCGAGCGGCGTGGATCCACCAGACCTCGCGAGTACTGCGCTGTTCCGCAAGCGCATGCAGCATCGACAGCACTGGAGTGATCCCGATCCCGGCAGAAACGAGGAGGACCGGACCAGGATCGTCTTCGAGCACAAACTCACCACGTGGCGCCGCTACCTCCAGTACGGCGCCCGCCGTCAACCGACTGGTCAGATAGCCGCTCGCGACCCCGTTTGGCTCGTGCTTGACGCTGATCCGGTAGCTGCCGGTACCGGGTGCGGAGGACAGCGAGTAGCTGCGCACCGGGGCCGGTTGACCGGCATCCGGCAGCCGGAACGTCAGGTACTGCCCAGGACGAGCAGGAGGCAAATCCTGACCGTCCGCGGCGGCCAAGCGGATCGACGAGACGGTCGCGTTCTCCGCGACCACATCGGTCACGCGCAGCGGACGAAAGCCGTCCCAAGCGGGCGGCGTCGCCACCGACGCCCCAGCCGCCGAGAAACTGCCCGCGCCATTCTCGGCCTCGAGCAGCTCGCGGAACGAGCCCTGCCAGCCGGGGCTCAGCGCCGGGATCTGTAGTGCACGACGAACCGAGTCGAGGTCGCGATCCGGCAGATAGAGCAGGGCGTCGGTGTCGGCGACGCTCAGCGCGCCAGGACCGGTCGAGGTCCTGACGATCGTGTCACCGGCTTCGATCTGACCTTCCGTGATGACCCGGCAGTAGAACCCGGGCCGATGATGGCTGACCAGCAGCGCCGGCAGCTCCGGCTCACCCATCCGCAGGCCGACCCGGTAGCAGGTCACCCGTGGTTGTGTCACCTCGAACTCGGCCGCGCCGATCCGGTACCGGTCCCCGATGCACACCTCGTCGTCCGGCAACCCGTCCACGGTCAGGTTCTCGCCGAACTGCCCGTATACGAAGTCGGCCCGACCGAAGTGCTTCGACCAGTAGCGGTACGAGTCGAGCTGATAGACCAGCACCGCCCGTTGCTCACCACCGTGCCCGGCGGTGTCGCCCTGCCCATCGCCGTCGAGGTTCAGCCTCCGGGCCATCACCGGTCCGCTGACGGGCTCCTTCCAGACGCCGGTGTAGACGGTTTTGTCGTTCCAGGCGACGCCGATCGGCAGGCCGACGTTCACCGATAGCACTGTGGCGTTGTTCATCCAGACAGCTCCTCGACGGTCAGATCACGGTCGATGCCGTGTGAGATCACACTCTGACCAGGTTCCAGCCGCAGCCGCCGTCCGTCGAGCTCCACGTCGATTTTGTCCGGCTCGAACGAGACCATGCCCGAGATCCGCCGAACCTCGGTCCAAGCGTCCTCGTAGCCCCACGCGGCACCGCGAGCGTCGCCGATGTCGTAGTAGCTGCACAGTCCCTTGTAGGGACAGAACGTCTGCCCTTCGACTGGAGTCAGCGCGTCCTCAGCCACGTCCTCGCGCGGCACATACCAGCGTGGGGCGAACCCGGACTCGAACAGCGCCAGCGGTCGAATGGAGTCCGCGACCACATGATCGCCCGACCGGACGACAAGGTGACGGCTGGTCTGCCGGATGTCGATCCGGTGGTAGGCGTCGGCGGCGTGACCGACGATCCGCTCGTCCTCCTCGTAAAACGCGTCCATCGCCCGCCACGCGAACGCTACCCGCTCGTTCAGCTCGCCCGCATAGTCCGGCAGCTCAGTGTGCTGCCACGCCGCGCGGTCCTTGCTGCTGCCGCCCGCGGTCAGCGTGTACCAGGTCGTCGTCCCCAGATCGCGGTGTCGCGTCGTGCGTTCCGCCGCTTCGAGTACGTCGGCCACCACGTCACCGAGGGGGAAGTACGCGACCGGATACCTCGCCGGCTCATGCAGCAGTACGACGTCCTCACTGTCGGCGATCCACAGGTCGCCGAACCGGACCCGCATCCGCCGGCGCAGCGGCTCAGCGAACAGCAGCCGCTCGGGCAGCTGGTCGGGAACCAGGAAGCGACCGATCGCACCGGTCGCGAGTGGGCCCTGTTGCCACGAAAGTCCCATCACACAACTCCGATCAGGTCAGCGGTTCGCCGCCGTCGATGCGCAGCGTCGTACCGGTCAGGAAGGTGTTGGTCATCGCGAACACCACGGCCTCGGCGATGTCGTCGGTCGTGCCGATCCGGCGGGCCGGATTGCGGCTACTGACGTCGTGGAAGTAGTCCGCCTTCCGCTCGTCGCCGAGCGCGTCCCACGCGCCGGTGTCGATGACCCCGGGGGCGACGGCGTTCACCCGGATCGGTGCGAGCTCCAGCGCGAGCGACCGGGCCAGTACGTCGGCCGCGCCGTTGGTTATCGCGACCGCCAAGGTGCCGACCGCGATCTTGGCCGCGGCGACACCGGAGAAGATCGTGATCGATCCGCCGTCACTGATCTGCGGCGCGAGGTGCTTGGCCATCAGCGGACCGATCACCTTGGTGTCGAACGATAACCGGACCGCGTCCCGGTCCAGGCCGGCGATCGTGCCGCGGGCCCGGGCCGACGCGGTGGAGACGACGTGGTCGATGCGCCCGATCCGCTCAGCGAGCGCCGCGATCGTCGCCTCGTCGGTGAGATCGACGTACTCGGTGCTGATCCGCGGTTCGTCGGCGTAGGTCTGGGCCAGGCTCTCCTGGCTGCGGCCGGCGGTGACGACGTGTGCTCCGGCCCCGCGTGCGGCCATCGTCACTGCGCGTGCGATCCCGCCGCCGCGCCCGACGACGAGCACGGTCTTGTCCTTGAGCGTCTCGGTCATCTGCGGTCCTTCGGAGTGATTACGGATCACGAACAAGTGCGGTGCGACTCCCAGGCGTTGGAATCGCACTGGTCGAGCGTGTCGTAAGGCCTGATGGCGTTGCATCCACCAGTGGCTAGCCATCTCCGCCAGCCGTCGGTAAGAGTTAGCGTGAGTTCATGCATGGGCCTACGGATCCCAAGGGGTGGCGACTGACCGGCCGCCAGGCGGAGTGCGGTGTCCTCGACCAGGTGATCGCTGCGGTGCGGTCGGGTGAGAGCCGGGCGCTGGTCCTGCACGGGGAAGCCGGGGTCGGTAAGACCGAGTTGCTCGACTACCTCGCTGTACGGGCGCATGACTGCCAGGTCACCCGGGTCTCTGCGGTGCAGTCGGAAATGGAGCTGGCGTTCGCCGGTCTGCACCAGTTGTGTGCACCGGCGTTGGATCTCCTCGATCGGCTGCCCGCGCCGCAGCGGGAGGCGCTAGGGACGGTGTTCGGCATCAGTGCTGGGCCGCCCCCTGACATGTTTCTGATCGGCCTGGCTGTGCTGAGTCTGCTGTCCAAGGCTGCCGAGCAGCGGCCGCTGGTGTGTCTGGTCGACGACCAGCAGTGGCTCGACCGGTGTTCGGCGCAGATCCTCGCGTTCGTGGCGCGGCGGTTGGGGGCCGAGTCCGTCGGGCTGATCTTCGCCACGCGGTCGGTCGGTCAGGTGCTGGATGGCGTGCGGGAGTTCGCGATCGGCGGGCTGCCTGACTCGGCGGCCCATCTGCTGCTGGACGCTGTACTGACGGGACCGATCGACGCGCAGGTGCGGGATCAGCTGGTGGCCGAGGCGCACGGCAACCCGCTGGCGTTGCTGGAGTTGCCCCGCGGGTTAACTCCGGCGGAACTGGCCGGCGGCTTCGGTCTGCCGGGTGCGGGTGGGATCGAGGAGAGCCTCCTCCGTCGGGTCACCGCTATGCCGGACGAGACGCGGCGGCTACTCGTGCTCGCCGCCGCTGAGCCGTCCGGCAACGATGCCCTGGTACGACGGACAGCGGTGCGACTCGGGATCGCGCCCGAGGCCGCCGCTGCGGCGACCGAGGCGGGGCTCGCGGAGTTCGCGACGCGGATTCGTTTTCGCCATCCGCTGGTTCGGTCGGCGGCATACTGCTCCGCCCCGGCTGCGGAACGGCGTCAGGTCCACCAGACTCTCGCCGAAGAGACCGACGCAGAGGCCGATCCGGACCGTCGGGCCTGGCACCGGGCGCAAGGCGCTGCGGGGCCGGACGAGGAGATCGCTGCGGAGCTTGAACTGTCGGCCGGGCGGGCGCGGGCCCGGAGCGGATACGCCGCGACGGCGGCCTTCCTTCAGCGCTCGGCCGCGTTGACGGTCGATCTGGCGAAGCGGGCCGACCGGGCGCTCGCTGCCGCCCAGGCCGAGATTCAGGCGGGAGGTTTCGAGTCGGCGACCGATCTGTTGGCTGTGGCCGAGGCCGGCCACCTGACCGAGTACCAGCGAGCTGTGGCCGATCTCGTTCGCGCGCAGCTCGCGTTTGTCACCAACCGAGGTAACGACGCGCCGCAGTTGATGCTGAAGGCGGCCAAGCGGCTCGAGACGATCGACGTCGGGTTGTCGCGAGCGACGTACCTGGATGCCTTGTCGGCGGCGATCTTCGCTGGTGGGCTGGCTACTCCTGGTGGCGATGTGGTTGACGTAGCGCGAGCGGCTGCCGCGGCGCCGCGGCCTTCGGTACTTCGCGCCCCGGATCTGCTGCTCGACGGCACGGCGCTGTACTACCTGGACGGGTATGCGGCGGGGGCGAAGACGTTGCACGAGGCATTGGTCGACTTCGGTACTGAGCTGACAGTCGAGGAGGAGTTGCAGCTGCTGTGGATGGCGACCACTTCGGCGCTGCGGCTGTGGGATGCGGACCGCTGGGAACAACTGTCCAGGCGGCACGTTCAGCTTGCCCGGGAGACTGGGATCCTCAGCAACGTTGCGCTGGCGCTCACCTCGCTCGCCTACGTGTCGGTATTCGCCGGGGACCTGGATGGCGCGGAGGCGTTGGCTGACGAGGTTCAGGTGGCGAACGAGGCGACCGGGGGGAAGCTGGCGCCGTATGGGCGGCTGGCGTTGGCTGCCTTCCGTGGCGATCGGGCCGAGGCTCTCGCGCTGGTTGAGGCGACCAAGCAGGATGGCAGCCGTCGGGGTGAGGGAATCGGGATCGTGTTCGCCGAGTGGGCGACCGCAGTCCTCGGCAATGGTCTTGGCCGGTATCAGGACGCGGCTGATGCCGGAGCGCGGGCGCTCGAGGATCCACGGGACGCGCTCTCGATGATGCTGGCTCAGAGTGAGCTGGTGGAGGCTGCGGTGCGGATCGGGGCTATCGACGCTGCACATCGCGCCTGCCAGCGGCTCGAGACGATGGCCTCGGCGAGCGGCACTGATTGGGTTCTTGGCGTGCATGCGCGGTGTCGGGCGTTGTTGAGCGCGGGTGAGACGGCGGAACGCTTGTATCGGGAGGCGATAGGGCATCTCGAGAAGACCCGGCTGAAGGTTGACCTTGCTCGTGCTCATCTGCTGTACGGGGAGTGGTTGCGGCGCGAGCGTCGGCGTACGGATGCTCGGGAGCATTTGAAGTCGGCGCACGGGATGTTCGAGGCGATGGGGATTGCAGGATTCGCTGAACGTGCGGGGCGTGAACTGCGGGCCGCGGGCGGCGCCGCGCGGAAGCGGGTCGTGCCGGCTCAGAGCGAACTCACCGCGCAGGAGAATCAGATTGCTCGAATGGCTCGGGACGGGCTGTCCAATCCGGAGATCGCGACCCGACTCTTCATCAGCGCCCACACAGTGCAGTACCACCTGCGCAAGGTGTTCACGAAGTTGTCGATCACCTCCCGGAACCAACTGGATCAGGTGCTGCCGCGCTGACGAACGAGCTGGCGCTAGCAGTCTTGGCGTAGGTGTTGGGTGTAGCACCGACGCGATCCCCGCGGCGGACGCCCGATCGCCTCGGGCACCGTCGCTCACCGGCAAAGCCGCCAACGCTGCTCAGGCAAATTCTTGCTCCGTCGCTGCTCTCTGTGGAACGCTGAAAGACCGCGATCACCATTGCGCATCAACGAAAGATGATGCCGCAGCTCAGAGGCCAAATTCGATCGTTCCGGGCCAAGCGGGCGCTCGCCTGGAGAGACCTACACCATCCTTCGAAAGCTGAGTGGGTGGAGGGCATTGTGGATCTCCAGGGACGCATCGTGGCTCGCTCGGTGGCGACACCCTGTCGGGAAGTTGGCCGGGTGAACAAGTCGCGACGACATGAAAGTTTGCCTGCGGCATCCGTTGAGTCGCCGTGGTCTGGGGCAGACGTCCCCGGCTGTGGCACCAAGACATGGACGGAGGCTTCAGGTGGACAGGAAGCGGGCGGAGGGCGACGACGTGCGGCGGCGGGTGGTGGAGCTGGTCACTCGGGCCGAGGTGATTGTTGAATCGCTCATGGGCGCGCTGCGAGAAGGCTTCGGACCGCTTCAGGGAGCCGAAGGATCGGTCCTCCCGTCTCTCGATCGGCCAGTGCTCTTCGGAGCATGGCGAGGTCAAGTGAAGTTGGGTCAAGAACTGATTGGGTCGCCTGCAGCCGGTCGTCCTGGTCGCGGAAGATCATCGTCGCGAGCTGAACCTCGACGGGTACGACGGGAATGAGGGTTCCGTTCCAGTTGAAGAGCGTGCGCTCTTGCCACACAGCCGTGCCGGAGGTTTCCCGGAGCAGATCTGGCGGAGCGCCGCCATCGATATGGGCGAGCTCGACCTTGACCCCCGCAAGCATCCATCGTCCAAAGGTCCAGCGCGCGTCGGCGGCGACGAACGTCATGGTTGGCTCCACCAGACTGCTCAGCCACAATCCATCAGTCGCGGCAGACTGATCTGTTTGGCACGGCAACACCTTCGTAGCGGCACGGACGCCACTCGATGTTGCCACCGCAACATCGAGGTCGCCTGGCGCGATGGCAGCGCAGTCGCCGCACTGCCCACCAGCATCCACTCCACGTCTGCGCGCTCCAGGCGGGCGGCGACTTCCCGAAGTGCACTTAACCAGCCATCGCTCATGTCCGCGATCCTGCCAGCCTCCACCGACAGAACCGCAGCGAGCGGTGCGAACCAGATCGGGGGCGACCGTGTTCCTAGGCGATGCCACCTGGTTCTCTTGGGCGGCAACTCATCGGAGTGAAATAGGTCAGGTCATTAGTTAATCCGGCGAGTTCAGTCGCGCATACTCGGGCGCCACCTCGTCGCCTCAACTTGTTGCGCCGTAACCACGGTACGCACCGTACGGTTCCTACTTCCCGGTCGGCATCGCCACTCGGAGACCTCGTCGGCGCCGTGTGCATACGGTCGTCGGGATGTGGGAACCAGTGACCGCGGAGCTCGCAGTGGGCGGCACCTGGACCCATTGCAACGTCCGCGACTGGACGAATCGGCCGGCCGCATTGCGGGGCTGTGTCGGCTGATCCGGTCACGCGGTTGGGCGCCCGCCGCGATCGAGACCACGAAGGGCCCGTTGTCACCGGATGACGTACGTCGTACGGCACCGCAGCGTCGTCTGACGATGTTCGAAGTCGTTTCTGCACAGATGTTCGTACTCGCCTGCAAAGCCCTAGGTTGATCGGGTTTTGCGGCGGCCTAGTGCCGCTGTGGACCCGCATCAGGCTAGGGCGGGTTCCATCTGGAGTGGATGGGGTCATCGCGTCCAGCTCAGGATCTTCGCTGCCTTTCGGGCGCCAGCAACCAGTTCGAGCCGCCGTTGTTTGACCGCTCAGCGGACCACCAGCGAGCCGTGGCCCGCAAGGAGATCCTTACCGAACTCCAGGCGGCGCTCGACAGCAGTGCAGGAGCCCAGGGCCGCAGAACGCTTAGGCACCCCACCACTCGGTTCGGTGTCGACACGCCGCCGGCTGATCGTCGCTCGAGATGCCCTGGAGTGGCGGCAGAGAACTTGGGATAGGTCAACTGCCGCCTGCCGTGTGGTGTCTGCTCAGATCTGGTTCGTGCCTCCGTCGACGTAGATGTTCGCGCCGTCGACGTAGCTGCTTTGTTCCGAGGCCAGGAATGTGATCACCGCCGCGGCCTCTTCAGGTTGACCCATGCGTCCTAGAGGCACGGTTGCGGCGACATTCTCCTTGACGGTGCGGGCGGTCTCCTCGTCGCCGAAAGCGGCGGTGCCTCCGGGAGTCTCGATCCAGGCCGGCGAGACCACGTTGACCCGGATGCCGCGGTCCTTGAGTTCGTTGGACCACGTCCGCGCGAAGGACCGGACGGCCGCCTTCGACGCGGCGTACGCGCCGAATGCCTCGACTCCGCGATCACCTGCGGTCGAACCGACCAGAACGATCGAGGCTCCGTCGTTGAGCAGTGGCAACGCCTTCTGCACGGTGAACAGTGTGCCTCGGACGTTGACACCGAACGTCTGGTCGAAGTGCTCCTCGGTGGTCTGCTCCAACGTCGCCCGAGTGGCACACCGAGGCCAACGCGGCGATTTGACCCCGGTCTGGCAGCCCGTGGGCCAGGACTGGCTTGGCGATCCCCTCGACTACTGCCGGGAACCCGTTGCTGCGTGCGTAACAGGACCTTAAGGACTCTCATCTTCCGCGCTGGATCGTCGCGCTCTACGTTCGTGGGGTAAGAGGCGCTGTTTGGGAGGTAGTCGTGAGGGAGTCGTGGGAGCTTCTGACCGCGGGGTCGCCGGATGCGGATCGAACGGTCCTGCTTCTACCGGGCGGGGCCAACGCGGCTCGCTCGTTCAACCTTGTGATGGCTGACCCGGCGCTGTCCGGTGTTCGCTTGGTCGCCACCACGCTGCCCGGCATGGCAGGCGCGCCGGTGTCCGAAGACGTGTCCATCCCCGCTCTGTCGCGTCGGGCCGGTGAGCTGGCCAAAGCACACGGGTGCGACGTGGTCGTGGGTTTCTCCCACGGCGCGACAGTGGCGCTGGACATGGTGCTGTCAGGGCACTTCCAAGGCCCGGTAGTTCTCCTCGGCATCAGCTTGACGACTGGGGATGAGGCTCGGTTCTTCCGCGTCGTCGTACGGGCGTCGCAGAAGGTGGGCAACTGGCCGATGGCCGCCCTCTTCCGGTTGATGCCGATGATGGCCAAATCCGCGAAGACACCTGAGTTGCACAAGAAGGAACTCATCGAGGACTTCAAGCAGAACAGAGCCAGCGACGCGGTTCTGGTGTGCGGCGAGTACCTCGACTACATCGCCGAAGACCGAGACTTCGCTGCCCAGTTGGCCGCGTCTGGCAATCCCGTGTGGGTGGTCCACGCCGAGAAAGGGGACGGAGGCCTCACCGACGCCGAGCGCGCCACACTCCAAGCGGCTCCCAACGTGACCCTGGTGACGATTCCCGGCTCGGTGTTCCTTCTCCCTGACGAGGCCCCGCAGAAGACCGCCGCCGTGATCGCAAGCGCTCTATCGCAAGCGTCCTGACCGTCGACACCTTGAGCTCCAGCATGGTCGACAAGCGGTATGACATGGCCGCTGCCGCGGCGTAAGGGACCCCTATGGCGAAGTCGGGCGGTCCCGCTCCCGCACCGCCGCGAAACGACGCACAGATCCTGGTGGGACAAGGCGGAGAGGGTGTGTGCCCGTCCTTGAATGCGGTACGTGGCAACATCGATGTCGGCCTCATGGTCGTCGGCGACTGATGGAAGGATCGCGCCATGTCGTCGGGTCGGGGCGCTGTTTGCCTTGAGGTTATCCCGAAGCAGACCTCCGCCTTCGCGCTTCAATGGACCGGCTGGTGCCCCACCGGCTATGCCGGCACGCCCGCGCCTCGCATCGCGGTGCGTCCGAGGAGTGCTGCGATGTTGTCTGTCGCGAAGAACACCTCGGGTGAGAGGGTGCCGGCGTTCACGCTGACGAACTGGTCCATGGCCTCCTTGTCGCCTTGGATCGCGCCGAGCAGTTGCTGCAGTTCCTCCGGCGGCGGCTCGAGCGCGGCCATCTGGGCGGTGAACTCGTAGATCGGCAGCGAGACCGCGTCACGCTCGCGGTGCCAGGCGGCCATCGCGTCGTCGTACGTCGCGGAGCCGCGCAGCCAGGTGTCCAGTGCTGTGGAGCACCGCTCGGCGTCGGCGAACGCGCTGCTGATGCCTTGGGCGGTGATTGGGTCGCGGGTGACGCCCGCGTCGCCGACGAGCGCCCAGCCGGGGCCGTACGGCGTACGGAAGAAGTGCGGCACCGCGCCACCGAGGAACGGCTCGACCCGCGTGGCCCGGCGCACCCGCTCGGCGAATTCCGGGACCAGTTCGAGTGTGGCGAAGAAGTTGCCTTCGACATCCGCTTTGAGCGCCGCAGCCTCGGCGTACGGCCACCCGATCACGACCAGGGTGAGCCCGTCGTTGCTGGGCATCACACCGAACGCGCGGTACGGCCGGATGTAGGCCTGCATCCCGTCGACCGGCAGGTCGCGGAAGAAGGTGAAGTAGCCATACTGCAGCTTCGGCTTCTCGTGGTACGTCGTCGCGCCGGCCAGGCGGGCGACGTGGCTGTTGCGTCCGTCGGCTCCGATCACGACGCGTGCCCGGAGCTCGACGGCGTCGCCCTGACCGGAATGGCCGCGGATCCCGGTGACCGCGCCGTTCTCGATCAGGAGGTCGTCCATGTTGAAGCCCTCGCGCACCTCCACGCCCGCCGCACGGGCGCCGTCGAGAAGGATCTGGTCCAGCACGATCCGGCGTGGGGCGTAGCCGTCGGTGTGCCCGTCCACGGGCCGTGTGGTCCCGTCGATGACGACTGGGCCGAAGTCGAACCGGTAGCGCGTGATCGCGGGGCAGCCGCTGGCCACGATCCGGTCGAGCAGCCCCCACTTGTCCAGGAGCGCCACGCCCCGCGCATGGATCACGTTGGTGGACAGGGTGTCGCTGGGGAAGGTGGCCCGGTCGACGAGGAGCACGCGGTGTCCCATGCGGGCGAGCAGCATGGCCGTGCTCGATCCGGCGCAGCGGGCGCCGACGACAATGGCGGTGTAGTCGTTCATGGGGTGCCTCCTGGATGATCACTGGGACTTCCAGCGTGGCCACCGAGGTCCACGACCGGATCGGTGAACTCCCCTATCCGGCACCCTGCTTCTCCCGAGCCGCGTAGGCGGCAGCCTGGCTGCGGCTGCGGAGACCGAGCTTCGCGAAGACGTTGCCCACGTGGTGCTCCACGGTCTTGCGGCTGATGAACAGCCGGCCGGCGATCTCGGGGTTGCTCAGGCCCTGGCCGACGAGCTCGAGGACCTCGGCTTCACGCCGGGTCAGCAGTCCGCCGTCGGCCGGCGCGCTGGCGACCTTTACGCCGAGCGTGCGCAGCAGCGCTGCGGCCGCGTCGACGTGGCGTGCGGCGCGTAGCCGCTCGAACGCGTCGTACGCCGCCCTGGCCTCGGCGACGGCCACGTCTGGCCGGTTCTCGGTCGAAGCCAGCGCCAGTTGCAGCCGGCAGAGTGCCGTCTCCAGCGGGTACTGCGCGTGGATGAACCCGTCCAGCGCTTCCCGCAGGGACGGCCGCGGGTCCTCTTCCCTGGAAGCCAGGGCCAGGCGGCCTCGGGCGAGGGCGATCGTGGCTCGGACGAAGGACGACGACCGCGGACCGAGGCACGCCTCCAGCATGCCGACCGTCCGTCGGGCGCCCTCGGGGTCGCCGGCCGCGAGTTGGGCGTCGACGAGCAGGGCCAGCAACGGCACGGTTTCGACGCCGCCAAGCGTCATCCCGGTCAGGCATCGCTCGAGCGTCTCCTGAGCCTCGTCGGCCCGACCCTCACCAAGCTGCAAGGCCGCCAGCGGGCGTGCGGTCTCGTCAGTCAGCGGCAGTTCCGCGAGGAGCTGTGCCGCCTCGGCCAGCCGTCCCTGGCGCACACGCAGTTCCGCCAGCCTGGCCAGCGCGCCATTGCGCAGGGTCCGTTTGCCGAGCGCCCAAAGACGGATGCCCTCGGTCAGGGCCTCCTCCGCCTCGGGCCACCGGCCGGCGGCCGTCAGCAGTCCGCCGAAGTGGGTGTTGCAGTACGCCGCGACACCGGGAAGGCTCCGCCGCTGGGCGACCTGGTCCCCGACGCGCATCCACTGATCAGCGCGGACCAGGTCGTGGGCGTGCTCGCACGCGGCGAACATCTGGCAGAAGATCTCCTCGATCACGATCTGGTCGTCGACCTCGCCGCCGACGACCGCGGCCAGCGCCTCGTCCAGTCGCAGCATTCCCTCCTCGACCCGGCCATCGTGTACGAGGCTGGCACCGTAGTAGGCCTCCGCCGCGAACCGGAGATCCAGGTCACCGACCTCACCGGCGACGTGCAGAGCTTGTTCCAGCAAGGCGTGCTTGCGCTTCCGATCGCCCTCGAACATGCCTGACGTGAGGGCAACCCAGCCCACCTCGTCGGAAGCGTCCTGTCCGGCCAGGAGATCCTTCGCCCGCGCGATCCACCCGCTCGCGACCGCCCAGTCGCCGGCGTAGGTCCCGTGAACCGAGGCAACCACCCGGGCGACGCGGGCCGCGGCCGCGCCGAGACCGGCAGCACGGTACTCGACGTACGCGTCGTGCCAGCGCTCCATCACCTCGTCGAGGTCGACGAGAAGGTACGCCGCTTTGCCCAGCCCCTCCAGCGCCTCGCCGGAGCGACGCTCGGCCAGCGCGGCGGCAAACGCCTCCCGTGCCGCGACCCCGTCGCCGACGCGCAGCGCGAGCCGGCCGCGTTCGAGCGGAGAGATCACCACGGCCACGCTCCGATGATGGCACTAACCGACCCCGCTGTATCCCGGCACAGCGCAGCGTCACCAGACGGTAAGGGCGCGCGATCGCTCCGGATCGCAGGTGACCTGCGACTGTCACCGCGCGTGGCTGTCTGAATGGCGGCGAGGAACCGACCATCGGCAGTGGGTTGGCCCGGCACGGGCAAGGTGGCGCAGCGCCAGGTCACGTGGCCGTCCGGGCGTACGAGGACTGCGCCGGTGGGAGTGACGCCGTACAGGCTGCGCCCAGTCGGGTTCGATCACATGACTGACGATGGGTACGCCGCGCGTGCGGGCGGGGCTGTCGGCGGCGGCTCGCCAGTGCACGCCGGGCACCGCCGCTCTGGCGGTGAGAGCCGGCCGTCGCGCATTCGGTCCACCCCCCGAATCGTGGGCCAGGCCAACGGACAGCACACTGCCGACGGCCGGGAACTCGAACGGCGATTGATGGCACTCAGTCGTTGGCGAAGGTAGCAGTCGGTAGCGAGGCGTCAGGCCTTCGCGTTCGTACGTCGTGCGGGTGCCGTTGTCGAGGTTGTGTGGGTGTAGCCGTCGCCCAGGTCCGCCGAGGAACTGTCTCGGTTGGCGCGGACTTACGCCGAGCTCGTGGCGCCTGGAGGCTTGGTTCCGCGGTACGACGGGCTGTGGGGGCATGCCGAAAGCGTTCGGGCGGAGCAGCATGTTGTTATGGCGGCGAGGGATTTGGTGTTCGGGGTGGGGGACAGGGTTCGGACTTGGGGGCGGTTCGTGGCCGGGGCGGACGGTGATTGGTTGGACTTGGCCCGTGTGCATGATCTGACGTGGAAAGCACCGGGTTGGAAGTCAGATCGGTCGGTTCGGTTGATCGGGGCAGATGGCGAGGCAGTCGCTGCCGGCATGGCAGCGAGCCCAGGTCTGGGCTACGTCTCGGTGGTTGGGATCTGGGGCGACGAGAGCATCGAGGTCGAGGTGCTGTCGGCGGAGATCCCTGCTCGGGAGGCGCGTGCAGCTCGGAGGGACCCGCCGTGCCCGCCGCCGCCCGGTGGCTGGCGGCACGACATGGTCGAGCTGGACGTTGACCTCCGCGACCGCGAGTCGTCCGGACCGATCGTCCACCTGGCGATCTTCCGTCCCTCCCCGGAGCAGGAAGTGTTGGTCGTCGCTGCCACCGATGTGGACGCGGTGACCCGGCAGTGTCGCCGAAACTGCCACGACAGTTATGCGTGGTGCCCAGCCGGTTCACCCGCGCTCAGATCGACGAGGTGTACAACGTCCTGCATGCCAATTGGCGAGACTGGCGCCTGGAATCGTTCGGCACCGGCTCGGATGAGCAGGCTCAACCGTTCATCGCGGCGATGATGTTCCGGGTCACCGCTGAGATGGCTGAATGGGCCGACGCACTGCCCGAGGGACTGGTCCGCCTCGAGCCGACGCTGAGCCCGGCCTGACAATGCGGACGAGTATCTGAGCTGCGATCACCGCCGCGATGATGGGCGATCTCCTCCGTTCGCTGCGAGTTGTATCCATCCGAGTTCGATGATCAGGCGGGCGACGCGGCCGTCGCGTAGCGTGAAGCGGAAGTGCAGGTCCGCGATGCCGCCCGGGAAGTCGCCGACGTCGGTCGGCGCATGCTGTGGGTGGGCCTGGTTGGGGCGGCTGTCATCCCTTCGCCGTGGGCAGTGGCGACATGATGGGGTTCGCCGTTGCTGGTCAGCGGGGTAAATCAGAGGCGCGACCGCGCGAACTGGGTGGGTCTTGACTCCCACGGCCCGCGTCGACCGGTTCAGTGCGGCCGCGGCACATTGAGAAGAAGTCAGTGGTGTACGCCCGGACATTTCCGCTCCAAGCGCCTCGTGCACACCGGAACTCACCGTTTTACTCACCGGATTGAATGGAAGATATCGAGCACAGCCCCAAACGACTGCTTACTCTCCATTGGAGAGTGAGCAGGTCAACGGCAATCTTCGGGTAGTGGTGCGGTACGACGACAGTCATGGCCTGGTAAAGCGGTGGTTAGGGGTTCGAGTCCCCTCACCGGCTCTGTAGTTCTTACCCACGCGTGCTACAGCGGTGGCTCCTACGTCGCCCCCACTACGCGCGCTCCCACCCACCCATACCTCCCGCGCGCTACCGCCCGCGCCCTGCGCGCTGCCGCGCGCCCCGACGGCTGGGCCAGCCCTCGTCTGCCAGACGACCGCCCGTCACGGCTGACCGACCATCAGCCTGATCCCCGGAGCAGTGCCAGGGCATGAGGTCTCCGGTGATGTTGCTCGTCGCGGCCCTGGTCCTGTCCAGGCTCACTACTCGAGCCGGTAGAACAGCTTGCTTGCCTCGAACAGGGATCCATCAGTGCGCGGCCAATGCCTCGATGCTGCTGCGCCTGCGAGACGAACAGTTCCTTCAGATCGAGCGAGCGGGTCAGGCCGGCCGGCGGTCAGAGGAATGAGTAGGCCGCGAAGCCGACCGCCGCGTGACCGTCGAACGCAAGGAAGGAGTGGTCGGCCGGGCGCACCACAATCAGGGCAGGCGTCCTCTCGCATAGTGCCGACGAGCTGATGCAGTCCGCGCCATGTGATGCCGCGTCCCAGCGATCTGCGGGTAGCAAGCGTCGCGTCCCATCAGCGGCAATCGTCCGCCGGGTCGACTAGGTTTCCGGGTCTGGACCGGTCGCGTTGCATCGCGTCGGCGGCTACCGTGAAATTTGTGGTGAGGGGGCGATGGCTTCGCGCTCCGGGGAGGGATGACTCGGAGCAGTCAAGCGCGACACAGCAGGCGTCGGATGGGGCGGCGGGCGAGCAGGGTCGTTCGTCGAAGCCTCGCAACGTGCCTGACGGTGCGGTCGTCAAACGGGTGACTCATTACGCGAAGGGGGTCGGAGCCGTTATCGGTGTGCTCGGGACGGCGATTGCGACGCTGTTTCTGTTGATCGATCACGGCGTTTTCGGTGGCGGCGACGACGAGCCGGGCACGAGCAGCGTCAACACCGCGCTGCGGCAGTTGGATCCGCCACTGGGTGGTGGGTCTACTCTCGCGGGCGAAAGTGCGCTGGGGAATCTCGTAGCTGATGCCCGCCGTCATGCCACCCAAGCCCACATCGCCTTCGTCAATCCCGGGGCGATCCGAGCGCCGATCAAGGCCGGCCTCGTGACGAGCAGCGACCTGGCAGCCGTATTGCCGTTCAACAACCGCCTGGTCACGATCGACCTCACGGGGGCGCAGATTTGGGCCGTGCTGAGGCAGCAATTCCAAGCCCCGCAGAATCGAATTCTGCAAGTGGCGGGCCTGCGTTTTGTGTATCACCTTCAGAGCGCGAACGAGGGTGACATCGACAGCGTCGAACTTTTATCGAGCGGCGCACCGCCGGCGGCCCTATCAGACGATACGCGCCAGTCCTACACCGTTGTCGTTGATTCGTTCCTTGCCGACGGCGGCGACGGATTCTCCGTGCTGGCCGACGTGCGCAATCGCCGGACACTCGAGCTCACCGACCAGGCTGCCCCAACCCAGCACGTGGCACCCCTGTCGACGCCGTTTGAAGTCGCAACACAGCAGCGCATAATGCGGCGCGGAATATAGCGTCGCGTCACCGGATCGATGACTCGAGGTTCGAAGCCCTCACCGGTCGCCCACCATTGAAATCTAACGTCAACGCCAGGTGGTTCGGTCGGCGGGGCTGCCGGGGACGGGGTCGAAGATGACGTCTTCGTCGGGGACGGCGGTGCCGGTCTTGGTTATGAAGGCTACGTTTACCGGTTCTTTCGATTGGGTGTTGCGGCGTAGGACGGTTGGGCCGTCGGGACGGGGGGCGTGGACGTCTCCCCACTGCTGGAGGGCGGCTAGGACTAGTTTTAGGTCTTCGCCGGCGGGGGTTAGGTGGTAGGAGGAGCGGGAGCGTTCGCCGGGGGATTGGTACTCGCGTTTTTCGAGTAGGCCGGAGTCGACCATGGAGTTGAGGTGGTTGGTGAGGATGTTGGGGGCTATACCCAAGTAGTCGCGGAAGTCGGCGAAGCGGGTGGTGCCTAGGTGGGCTTCGCGGAGGATTAGGAAGGTCCAGCGGTCGCTGACTAGCTGCAGGGTGCGGGCGATGGAGCAGTTCGGTTGGGTTGCGGTGGGCATTACGCCTTCTTGGGGGAGTGGGCGCGGATGGTGGCGGCTGCGATGACCAGGAGGGCCAGGGTAGCTATGACGGTTACGCCGAGGAGGAGGGCTGTGCTTAGGCCTGCGGCGGTGGCTACCAGGCCCAGGGTCAGGGCGATGGCGCCTTGGAGGATGTAGGCGACTAGGTAGACGGCGGCGATCGTGCCGCCGCGGTGGTGGGCGGGGGCGTGGGTGTTGATGAGGCCGAGACCGCCGGAGAAGAGCAGGCCGTACGCCGTGCCGCCGACGATCGTCGTGGCTACGAAGAGGGGCAGGGAGTGCGCGGTCGCGGCGAGCTCGAGGAGGGCGAGGTCGACGAGGGTGAGGATGGCGCCGGGTGGGAGCAGGCGGCTGGCCGGGAAGCGGCGGCCCACGATCGCGGTCACGCCGGTCGCGAACGAGAAGATCGCCAGCAGTAGGCCGATGACGAAGATGTTGCCGGTGCCGACCAGGTCACGGACGATCTCGGCGCCTAGGGCCAGGAAGACCGAGCCGAACGCGTAGGCAGTGGTGACCGCTAGGGCAGAGGCGACGTACAGGCCTCGGATGCCCTTGGCGACAGTGATTGCGCGCGGCCGCCAGGGAGCCTGGTTCGCGTCCTTGATGTGGCGCGGCATCTGCCAAACAAAAAAGAAGACGATCGCGATCACGGCCAGCAGGACCCAGAAGTCCAGGTGCAGTGGCGCCGGCGCGTACTCGATCAAGCCGCCGCCGACAATCGTCGCCATGGCCAGGCCGACCGCGGTCGCGGCCGTCGTGATGGATGAGGCCCACGCCGCCTTCCCGCGGGCGCTGAACTCGACTGCCGCGGCTGTCGCCGGGGTGAGCGCCAGACCGACTCCGGCTCCCATCAACGCGCGACCGGCGTACACCCATCCGACGGACGGGGCGATGGCGAAGAGAAGTACGCCGGCCAGCAGCGCGCCCACGCCGTACAACATGGTCGCCCGGCGGCCGATGTAGTCGGAGAGCTGGCCGAAGACAAGGAGAAACGCGACCAGCACGACCGGGTAGACCGCGAAGATCGCCGTCGTTGCGGTGGGGGTGAGGTGCCAGGTCGAGGCGTAGAGCGGATACGTCGTGGTAGGCGCGGCGCTGGTCCACAAGCTGATGCCCGCGACCGCGGCCGCGGTCCAGAAACTGGCGCGGCGGCTGAGGGTACGGCGAGGTTGGGTGGCGACTGAAGCGGGCAGATCGAGGGCAGTCATGCCGTTCCTTCGAGAGACGAAAGCGATGATCTCCACAACACCTGAGTTGCTTTTTGCAATCCAGCTCTGCGTAGTGATCCCCGTCACATGCCGTCGGCTGGGGTCGGCGGAGGCGGGCTGGCCCATGATGGGGGCATGGCGGAGGGGATTCTGGAGCTGGCCCAGGAGCTGATCGAGGTCAGCCGACTGGTCGAGGACGATGATGTCGCCACGACGCTGGGGCGGTTCGTCAGTCGCGTGGTGCGGACGGTGCCGGACTGCGAGGAGGCGTCGATCAGCGTGCTCGTCGGCGGCAAGGCGGAGACTGTCGCTCGGTATCACCAGACAACCGACGAGACCGCCGAGCCGGCCCGGGCCGTGCTCGCCGAGCGGATGGTCGAGGCGGACGGGCCGTTGTACGAGACGATGACGTACGGCGAACCGCACCGGATCGGCGATTTGGCGGCGGACCACCGCTGGCCGGAGTTCGCGGCGAGTGCGATCAACGCCGGATACCGCAGCTGCCTGTTTCTCCCGCTACCCGCGGTGACCGGTGGTTCCGCGGCCGCGTTCAGTTTGTTCTCACCCACGAAGGACGCGTTCGGGAGTACGTCGTACGACGTCGTGCTGCTGTTCGCACTGCATGCCGGAGTGGCCTTCGACAACGTGCAGTTGTTCAACGACAGCCGGACACTGGTCGAGCAGTTGCGGACCGCGATCACGACCCGGACGGTGATCGGTCAGGCGCAGGGGTTGCTGATGCATCGGTACGGGCTCACGTCCGAGGTGGCGTTCGACGTCCTGAAGCGGTGCTCGATGGACGCCAACGTCAAGCTCCGGGACGTGTCGGTCGACCTGGTGCAGGCACAAGATGTGGGCCAGCTGTCAGCGGCGCTCCGCAAGTACGGCCTGCAGTCCGAGGATGGGACCGAGCTGCCGCCGAGTCAGTGACCTCACGACAGCATGCAGGAAACGCGGCGTAGCGCTGGGGATACGCAACTGCACTATCGGCCCGGCGTCTGAGCCTCGGGTCTCGACGACACGCCCCAAAGGCATCGAGACTGACCGCATGGGTGGGGAAATAGTGTCGATGTTGTTCTCGGACATCGAGGGTTCGACCGTACTGCTCCGGCGCCTGGGCGACAGGTACCTGGACGCGCTCGAAGGACATCGGCGCATCCTGCGCGAGGTCTGGGCGACATACGGCGGGACCGAGATGGGGACCGAGGGCGACAGCTTCTTCGTCGTCTTCCCGAAGGCCGCGGATGCGGTCGCCGCGGCCGTCGACGGGCAGCGCGGGCTGGACGGAAACTGCTGGCCTGGTGGTGAGCGGCTGCGGGTGCGGATGGGGATCCACACCGGTACGCCGGGCGTGTACGACGGCGACTACTGGGGAATGGATGTCCACCTGGCGGCCCGGATCGCGGCTGCAGCCCACGGTGGGCAGGTGATCGTGTCAGCGGTCACCGGCCGGCTCACGCAACTGCCGGACGGCACCACCCTCCGCGACCTCGGCACCTATCACCTGAAGGACATCCCCGAGCCGGAGCACCTCCTCCAAGTCACCATCGAAGGACTCCAGTCCGACTTCCCGCCACCCCGCACCCTCGGTACGCCGACCAGCCTGCCCGCCACGGCCACTCCACTGCTCGGCCGCGAACCCGACCTCGCCCGCATCACCGGCCTGCTCGACGAACCGGAGGTCCGGCTGGTCACGCTGACCGGACCGGGTGGGGCGGGGAAGACGCGGCTGGCGGTGGGTGTGGCCAACGAAATGACGAGCCGATTTCCGGGTGGCGTGTACTTCGTTCCGCTGGCGTCCGTGACGTCCGAGGAAGTGATGTGGACGTCGATCGCCGAAGTGCTCGACATCCCGCCCCAGCAGCGCGGACGGGTCACGGCCTACCTGGCCGAACGCACACTGCTGCTCGTGCTCGACAACCTCGAGCAGCTTCCGGACGCGGACAAGGTCGTTGCCGAGATCATCGAAGGTGCGGCGCACGTCAGGATCGTCGCGACCTCGCGGCGCGCACTCGGCCTGATCGGTGAGTACCAGCATCCGGTGGTGCCGCTCGGCTTGCCTGACGACGAGGCCGACGCCGAGCAGTCGGCCGCCGTACAACTGTTCGTTCAGCGCGCACAGGCGGTCCGGCCCGCCTTCGCCCTGACCGCTGACAACGTGGCAGAGGTGGTCGCCATCTGCCGTCGGCTCGACGGTCTCCCGCTCGCAATCGTGCTCTGCGCACCGCGGATCCGGTTGCTCAGCGTCAAGGAGCTGCTGGCCCGGATCGACCAGGCCCTGGACATCACGTCGACGAGCAGTGTGGCCCCGGAACGGCAGCGCACGTTGCGCGAGACCATCGCCTGGTCGTATGACCTGCTCGGTCCGGAACACCGGACGCTGTTCCGCCGGCTCGCAGTCTTCTCCGGTGGCGCCGATTTCGCCGCGATCGAGGCCGTTGCCACCGGCACCGATCCGCTCGACGCCGTGGCCGAGCTCCACGACGCCAACCTGGTCACGCTGTCCGACAGTCCTGATGGCAGCACCCGGATCACTCTGCTGGAGACGATTCGCCAGTACGCCGAGGACGAGCTGCGGGCCACCGACGAGGCCGACCTGGTGCGTGGCAAGCATGCGACCTACTTCGCCGGCCTGGCGGAGAATCTCGAGACTCTGAAGAGGTCAAGGTACAACCCGGCTCTCGAACGTGCCGAGACCGACCTCGACAATTTCCGCGCCGGCCTCGGCTGGGCCGCCGAGCAGGACGTCCCCACGAGTCTCCGGTTGTGCTCGGCCGTCGGCTGGCTGTGGTTGGTCGGCGGGTCCTTCGCGGAGAGCCGCCGCTGGCACGAGTACGTCGTAGCCCAGGCCGGAACCTCGTCCTCGCCGGACCTGGCCGCGTGCCTCCGCGGGCTGAGCAATGTCCTTCTCGTACAGGGCGAAGCGAGCCGCGCCCACGAGATCGCGGTTCGCGCCCTGGAGATGGCGCGGGAGCTGGAGGACCCGGCCGGCATCGCGTTCGGGATGACGGTGCTCGGCACGGTGCAACGCCGGCAAGGAGATCTCGAGGCGGCGCAACGAACCCTTGCGGAGGCCGTCGAGCGACTTCGTCACGTCGACGACGAGTGGCGGTTGGCGCGCGTACTCAGCCACCTCGGCGGCGTCGAGGAGGAACTGGGCAGGTTCGATCGCGCCGAGGAACTGCTGCGTGAGTCGCTCGCGATCACCGAGGTGCTCGGTGACACGCACGAAGTCGCCGTCCAAGGCCAGAATCTGGCGTACCTGCTCACGCTCGCCGGCCGCGTCGACGAGGCCGGTGAACTGGCTCGTGGACTGGTGCCGACCATTGTGGCACTCGGCAGTCCGACTCTCACGATGGCGTTCTCGAACACGATGATGAACATCCTCCTCCGGCAAGGGGATCCCGTGACTGCCGCTCGGTTGTTCGGTGCGGAGGAGGCGATGGGTGAGCGGCTCGGGATGCCGAACCCTTACCTGGAAGAGGAACTCGAGGAGGCACTCGCCCTCGTCGGCGACGCGATGTCGCGCGCGGAGTGGGAGGAGCACCGCCGCGCCGGCCGTTCGGAGCGCGTCGAGGACCTCCTCGGGCGGCTCCCGCTCGGCTGAGTCGCCGGTTGTTGATGGCAACTGTCAAGCGGTTGACCACCAAGAGTGCCGCCGACATACTGCTTTCACCGCCATCGGCGGTTGTGGGGGCAGAGCTTTATCTGGGGAACCATCGAAGTGGGGGGCTCTACTATGCATGCCTTGAGAACGATTCGTGCTGCGCTGGTGACGGCGCTGGTGGGCGCGGGTCTGGTGACCGGCGCCCAGGCTGCGTCGGCCGTTCCGCCGACGAGTGCGATCGAGGTCAGTACGACGTCGGTCCAGCAGGGGCAGACCTTCACGGTCACCCAGACCTTGTACAACGACCGCGATTTCACGGTCACGGGTGGCAAGGCCACGCTGTACGCCAAGGAAACGTCGCTGCCCGGTCTGGTCGACCTGGTGTCGTGCCCGGGCGCGTTCGCCTGTGACACGTTGGGCGGGAGCGTCCGCGGCGGCGTCGCCGACGTTCCGGCGGGCGAGTCCCGGACGGTGGTGTTCACCTTCCGGGTCAAGGACGACGCCCCGGTCGGGACCATCACGCTGCAGCATCAGTTCGTCGGGGAGAACTACGCGTTCGACACCTTCGACGGGCCGACCCTGACCATCACGCCGACGCCGCACGAAGCTGACGTCGCAGTGAGCCTGGCCGCGTCGGTGCGCGCGTCCCGGGTTACCTACACAGTCACGATCAAGAACGTCGGTCCGGACGACGCGACCAACGTGCGCGTGGTCGGCGCGGTCCCGAGCCGGCTCTCGTACGCCGCCGGCGGGACCTGCACGCGGGTGGGCACGACGCGGAACGTGAACTGTGATGTCGCGTCGCTGGCCAGTGGCGCGAGTACGACGCGGACGTTCGCGGCCGATGCCAATCTGCTGACGGTCGGCTTGCTGCAGGCAACGGCCCAGCGGACGGCGAGCGCGCCGGCCGACCCGGTCGCCGCCAACGACAAGGCAGTCCGGAACTGTACTGCGCTGCTGCTGATCGTGCGGTGCTGACGTCGTCCTGAGCTAGCCAACCGGCCGGCGGCCGCGGGTTCTCGAAACCCGCGGCCGCCGGTCTTTTGCTGTCTGCATCTTGCATCGAAGGGCGGGAGGGGTTTACGGTCCCGGTTAACGTTTAAGTGAGTGTAACTGAGCACTTCCTCATGACTTGGAGCAGCTATGATCAGTCGTCGGCGGTTCTTGCAGGTGACGGGCGCGGCGATCGCCGGATCCACGCTGGGCGCCTGCGGTGACGGCGGTACGGCGAACGGCGGTGCGCAGGCGTCCAGCGATCTCACGCTGCCGACGTACAAGCCCTTCGAAGGGCTGCGACCGGATCTGCCGGGCGCGGAGTCGGGGCTGGAGCCCGGGTTCCTGAAGTTCCCCTCGGACGCGATCTCCAGCGTCAAGGCGCCGCCGCTGAAGAACGCGGTGACTGCGCTGACCGAGACGTTCGCGACGCCCCCGCCGCCGATGGGCAGCAACGCCATGTGGCAGTCGCTGAACCAGTCGCTCGGCGCCGAGCTGCGGCTCACCATCGGCACCGACCCGGGGTACCCGGAGAAGTTCGCCACCCTGCTGGCCAGTGACTCGTTGCCGGACCTGATGTGGCTGCCGCCGAACCAGGGCATCCCGAACATCGGGCCGATGCTCGAGGCCAAGTTCCAGGACCTGACCAAGTACCTGTCCGGCGACGCCGTCCTGGAGTATCCGAACCTGGCGGCGCTGAAGCCGGCCTCGTGGCGGACCGCGGTGGTGAACGGGAAGATCTGGGGCGCGCCGATCCCATCGACGCCGTTCGGCCAGGTGATGATGGGCAACCCGAAGACCTGGGAGAAGGTCGGCGGTCTGCAGTGCTCGACCGCGGACGAGTTCTTTGCCAAGTGCAAGGAACTGACCAACGGCACCAACTACGCGCTCGAGCCCGCGATCATCAACATGCTGCACATGTTCGGCGAGTGGTTCGGTGCGCCGAACAACTGGCGGGTGAACCAGGATCGCTCGCTCACCCACCTGTACGAGACCGACAACTACCGGGCCGCGGTCGAGTACGCCGCCAAGCTGTGGGCGGCCAAGGTGTTCTACCCCGACCTCAACCTGGCCGACGCCACCCCGAAGACCGTGAACGGCCAGATCGCCGCACAGGTCACCGTCGGCCCGCGCGCGACCGCCGACTTCCGGGCGCTGGATCCGACGCTGTTCGTGGACACGATGATCCCGTTCGGCCATGACGGCAAGGCGAAGCCGGTCTACGACATGGGCTACGGCACGGTCGGGTTCACGCCGTTCAAGAAGACCGACGAGGGCCGGATCCGCGAGCTGCTCGCGCTGATGGACTACCTGTCCGCGCCGTTCGGGACCAAGGAGTACCTGCAGAAGAACTTCGGTGTCGAGGGCAAGCAGTACGAGCTGGACGCGCAGCAGAACCCGGTCCTGACCAAGGCCGGCACCCAGCAGGCGCCCGGTCTGGTCAGTGCGCTGCAGATCATGACCGCACCGGAGAGCGTGATCTTCAACCCGGCGTACCCCGAAGACACCAAGAAGATCTACGCGACCGAGCAGAAGCTGCTCGAGCACGCGATGCGGAACCCGACCGCCGGCACGTACTCCGATACGAGCAGCAAGGTCGGCCCGAAGCTGACCGCGGCGTTCCGCGACACGATCGTCGACATCGTCACCGGCCGGCAGAAGATCGACGCGTACGACGCCGCGCTCAAGCGCTGGAAGTCCGGCGGCGGTGACAAGATGCGCGACGAGTTCGCTGCCGTGCTGCCGGCGAGCGTGCCGGTCACCGGGTCCTGACCGATGCTGAAACGAGCTGCCTCGACCGCCCGGGTGAAGACCGGCCTGCCGTTCGCGGTGAAGTGGCGCCGGGACTGGCAGATGGTGCTGCTGATGATCCCGGGGGTCGTCTTCCTGCTGGTGTTCTTCTACCTTCCGGTGCTGGGCAACGTGGTCGCGTTCCAGGACTTCCAGCCGTACCTCGGCATCATGCACAGCGAGTGGAACGGCCTGCAGAACTTCGTCAATCTCTACGGCAACCCGGACTTCTGGGACGCCTTGCGGAACACGTTGCTGCTGGCCGCCGTACAACTGCTGCTGTTCTTCCCGGTGCCGATCGGGCTGGCGTTGATCGTCGACTCGCTGGTCAGCAACCGGATCCGGCGATGGTTCCAGACGATCGCGTACCTGCCGCACTTCCTGTCCTGGGTGCTCGTGGTCACGCTGTTCCAGCAATCGCTGGGCGGGGCAGGTTTCGTCAACAACCTGCTCCGGCAAGCGGGTCTGGATCCGATTCCGTTCATGACGAACCCGGATACGTTCCCGCTGCTCGTGGTGGCGCAGCTGGTCTGGAAGGACGCCGGCTGGGCGATGATCATCTTCCTGGCCGCGCTGACCACCGTGGACGTCGCGCTGTACGAGGCGGCCGCGGCGGACGGCGCCGGCCGCTGGCGGCGGCTGTGGCACATCACGCTGCCGTCGCTGCGGAACGTCATCGTGCTGCTGCTGATCCTGCGGATCGGCGACATCCTCAGCGTCGGGTTCGAGCAGTTCATCCTGCAGCGTGATTCGGTCGGCCCGGGTGCGGCCGAAGTACTGGACACGTTCACGTACTACGCGGGCGTCGTCGGCGGCGACTGGAGCAGCGGCGCCGCGGCCGGCCTGGCGAAGGGCGTGGTCGGGGCGTTGCTGTTGTGGGGCGCGAACTCGCTCGCGCACCGCCTCGGCGAACCAGGCATCTTCCAGAAACGAGGTGGCTCGTGAGGCCTGTGTGGAAGGAGAAACCGGCGCCCGCGTACCAGTCGATCAAGGCGGTCGTGCTGGGTGGCTTCGCGCTGGTGATCGTGATCCCGATCCTGGTGGTGATCTCCACGTCACTCGCCAGTGATCGCGACATCATCGACGCGGGCGGGTACGTGCTGTGGCCGTCGCATCCGACGTTGAAGGCGTACCAGACGTTGTTCAGCGGCGGCTTGATGGGCCGGGCGATCATGGTCAGCGTCTTCGTGACACTTGTCGGTACGGCGATCGCACTCGCCGTCACCATCGCCCTGGCCTACGCGACCTCCCGGCCCGTGCTGTTCGGGCGGCCGGTGTTGCTGATGGTGTTGTTCACCTTGCTGTTCGCGCCGGGGATCATCCCGATGTTCCTGGTGGTGAAGCAGCTCGGGCTCCTCGACAGTCTGTGGTCGCTGATCCTGCCGGGCGCGTTGGGTGCGTTCAACTTCGTTGTCCTGCGCACCTTCTTCATGAACGTGCCCGGTGAGCTGCTAGAGAGCGCGCGGATCGACGGCGCGAGCGACTTCACCATCCTGCGACGGATCGTGATGCCGTTGTCGAAGGCGGTGATCGCGGTCGTCGGGCTGTTCTACGCGGTCGGGTTCTGGAACGCGTTCTTCAACGCGTTGCTGTACCTGAACGACACGTCGAAGTGGCCGGTGCAGGTGATCCTGCGTACGTACGTCCTGCAAGGCAAGTCGTTGTCCGCGGACCAACTCGGGGTGGAACCGCTGCCGCAACCACAGTCCCTGCAGATGGCCGTCGTGGTGGTCGCGCTGGTGCCGATCGCGCTCGTGTACCCGTTCCTGCAGCGGCATTTCACCAAGGGTGTCATCACAGGCGCGGTCAAGGGCTGACTCTGTCTGCGAGAATCGGGGGTATGTCCACACCTGCGACTGATCGGCCGACGCTGCGGATGGTGGCGAAGGAGGCCGGCGTCTCGGTCGCGACCGTGTCCTACGTGCTGTCCGGACGGCACCGCAGCCACACCATCAAGGACTCGACCGCGGACCGGGTCCGCGAGGCGGCCACCCGGCTCGGGTACCGCCGCAACGACGCAGCGCGGGCGATCCGGACCGGCAAGTCGGACCTGGTCCTGCTGTCGCTGAGCGTGCTGGCCGATCCGTGGTCGCAGGCGGTCGCGGAGACGGTCAGCGCGGCGGTCAGCCCGCTCGGGAAGACCGCGTTGATCGTTGCCGACGGCGACTGGCGGACGGTGCTGTCGAACCGGACGCCCGACGTGATCTTCATCGACAGCGTCAGTCCGGACGCGCAGCAGATCGCGGAGCTGGAGGCCTTCGCGGCCCAGGGGGTGCAGATCGTCGCGTTCAGCGAGACCCTCGAGCCGCGCGGCTTCGACGTGATCCGGTCCGGTGCCGAGCCGCGCTGTCACCTCGCCGTGGAGCACCTGCTCGAGCACCACGACCGGGTCGGCGCGCTCACCTCGCGAACCACCGGATTCGCCCGGTACGACGCCTACCTGAACACGCTCCGCGCCGCCGGCAAGCCGATCCGGGACGAGGACATCGAGGTCTTCGAACGGCACCCGGAGGGCGCGTACCGGGCCGCGATGGCGTTGCTGAGCAGGCCCGACCGCCCGACGGCGATCTACTGTACGACGGACTTCGCCGCGATCGCCGCGGTCCGGGCGGCGCACCGGTTGCGGATCGACGTACCCCGGGATCTGGCGGTGGTCGGCGTCGGGAACACGCCCGAGGGCGAGCATCTGGACCCGTCCCTGTCGACAGTCGGACCGGTCGGCTTCAACGAGGCGCTGGCCCGGATCATCGTCGGCCGGCTGACCGACCGCGAGGGCGCACCGGGCGAGACCTTCGACTTCCCTTGGCAGCTCATCGTCCGTGACTCCTCCAGGGTGGTCTCGGGGTGAAGGGCTGGGAGCCGGTGACGGTCGGGGAGTCCGACACCTCGGTGTACCGGCGCGGTGAGGTCTTCGCGAAGTGTTGTGGGCCGGCCGGTGTGCTCGAGTTGCGCGACGAGCGGGACCGGGTGGAGTGGCTCGCAGGGACCGGCATCCCCGGCGCGACTGTGGTGGATTGGGTGGAGTCGGCGGACGGCGCGCGCCTGATGACGACCGCGGTGCCCGGTGTGCCTGGTGACTCGCTGCCTCCGGCGGCTCACGTGGGTGCGGCGGAGAGCCTCGGCCGCGTCCTGCGTGACCTGCATTCGCTCACCGGCTGCCCGTTCGAGCGGCCGCTGTCGTCGGTGGTCGCGCTCGGGGAGGACGTCGTACGACGGAATGCGGTCAACCCGGCCTTTCTCACCGATGAGTGGCGGAAGCTGAAGCCGTCGGAGTTGCTGGACCAAGTAGTTGCTGAGCGCCCCTATGTGGAGAGCGTGCTGGAGCCGGTCGTCTGCCACGGCGATGCGTGCTTGCCGAACGTCTTCTTCGACCCCGCGACGCTCGAGGTCACCGGCTTGATCGATCTCGGTCGCCTCGGGATCGCGGATCGCTACTCGGATCTGGCCCTCGCGGTGATTCAGTTGCACGACGAGTGGTCCGCCGACCCCGCGCCGTTCCTCTCGGCCTATGGCCTGCCGGACGCGGACCCGCGCCGGCTGGAGTTCTTTCGGCTGCTTGACCCGCTCACCTGGGGCTGACCACCGTACTGTGGTTGGATGGACATCCCGGTCGAGGTCGTCGCGCTGATGGTGTCGCGCGTGCACGCCTTCGAGGGCAGGCCGCAGGACGGTCCGCGGCCGGATCCGGAGCCGGTGGGGCGTGCGGAGATCGAGGTCCACGCTGATCTGGGGATCGTCGGCGATCGCTACTTCGGGCAGACGGTTCACCGGAACGCCGCGGTCACCTTCGTGGACGCTGCCTCGCTGGATCAGTTGGCCCGCGACCTGGAGCTGCCGGCGGTGCCTGATCCGCTGCTGATGCGCCGCAACATCGTTCTCCGTGGGTACCCGATCGACGCCCTCGCCGCTCACCGGACTCCCGACGGCGCCCCCGTTCCCGGCCGTCGTTTCACGCTCGACACCGGCAGCGGGCCGATCACGTTCCAGGCCAACCGTCCCGCCAACCCGTGCGGCTGGATGGATATCGCCGTCGCTCCCGGTGCTTTCAAAGCTCTCCGTGGCCACGGCGGCATCCGTACGACGCCTCTGACGTCTGGCACCCTCCGCGTCGGCCCGGCCGCGCTTACCCTGCTGGACTGAGCCTTTTCGGGCAGTTTTCGGTGCGACGGCTTACCGTCGGAGGGTGAGGCTGGTGGCGGGACTGTTTGTGGTGGCGGCTGGGCTGGTCGCGTGCAGCGATGTGCCGCCCACCGGAGCGGCGTCACCCACTCCCACCCGATCCGCCGAGCCGACTACGCCCACCCCGACGCCCACCGTTCCCTCGAGCCCTCGCTCATCTGTCGCGCCGACTACGCCGGTTTCACCCGTTTCCCGGGCGGTCAGCATGGCCATTCCGGCGATCGGGGTGCGGGGGTTGCGGGTGGTCGCTTACACGGGTACGGCGGATGATCGTGCCGGGACCGTGATCCAGAATCGTGGCGTCGCGGCCAGTCCGCGAGGCCGCGCGGGTGGGGTGGGACCGGGGGAGGTGGGGAACTTCATCATCACCGGGCACCGGACCAGTCACGGGAAGCCGCTCGCGCGGGCCCCGCAGTTGGCCAACGGGGACCACATCCTGGTGACCGCGGGCGGGACCGTCTACGACTACGTGGTGACCCGGACGATGACGATCTCGTTCCGCAAGCCGGCCGAGCTGGCGCAGCAGAACGCCGCCGTACCGGGCCGGCCGGGCGTGACGCCGACGCGGGCGATGGTCACGATCTCCACCTGCGCCACTCCCGAGGACCACGCGGCCGGCAACTTCTGGCACGACGAACTGGGCAACCCCGAACACCGCATCAACAAGATCGGCACCCTCGTCTCCACTCGTCCCGCTTGACTCGGTGGGTGCCGGTGGGGTTGACGTGGAAGGTGAAGCCGTGGGGTGTGGTCCATTCCAGGGTCTTGTGGTCGAGGCGGCGTACGTTCCAGCCGTGG
>NZ_JBEZYF010000045.1:0-70200 GCF_040638415.1 Kribbella sp. NPDC026596
CCACGGCTGGAACGTACGCCGCCTCGACCACAAGACCCTGGAATGGACCACACCCCACGGCTTCACCTTCCACGTCAACCCCACCGGCACCCACCAAAGTCGACCCCCCTCACCCCGAATGCCCGACCTGATGGTCGACTCAGACCTCATAACCGACCGGACTGAGACGACGCTGGAGGTGTACCTGAATCTGGCGGTGTAGTTACGCTCGGCGGATGGCGAACACCGCGGCGTTGCAAGATGCGATTGAGTGGGTTCGGGGAGAACTCGCGCGGGAGTACTCGGTGCCGTTCGGTAAGAGCACGGTGCGCCTCCGCACGGGCGGGAAGAGATCGTTCAATGCGGTCTCCTCCGACGGCCGCATCATCGCCACGGTGCTGAACAGCTCTGGAGCAACGTCAGGCGGCAAGAAGCCATCCGGCAAGATCCGCTATGCAATCGCGGAGTTGTACTTCCTCTCGCTCGCGGATGCACCTCAGCGCTTGCTCGTTGCGACCAATGCGGAGTTCCTTAAGTACCTCGAGAATGAGACTGCCGGTGCGCTGGTCGAGGGGGTCCGGCTCGCACACATCCCGCTACCGGCGGACCTCGCGGCCCGAGTGGCGGAGGTGACGACAGCAGCCAGCAGAGAAATGGGACGGTAACCCGGACTCTTTCGTCACACCTGCTCGTGGACGCTGACCAAACGAGTGTGGGGGCGGCGCCACAGAAAACAAGCCTCACTCCCTCGAACGGATCGCGGATCGGCGGGATCGCGGAGTTGTTGGTACGGGGCGATAGCACGCGCGCATTGGTGGGTAAGCGGTGCGCAGCACGCGATGGAGGAGCGGCGTAGTACCGGGAGGGATGGACTTCCCCAAGGTTTCTATGGGCCGGCGAGTTTGGTTATTTCGGGGGTCGGGTTGGAGTGGAAGGCGGTGGCTCGGGGGTAGCCGGCCAGGCAGCCTCGGGTGGTCATGAGGGCTGTGTAGTAGTCGATGTAGCGGAAGCCGTAGGTTTCGCCGCGGGCGAAGGCTTGGTGGCGGATGGCGGAGATCCAGCGGTAGAAGGCTTCGTCGGGGATCGGGACGTATTGGGTGGGGTGGAAGCCTTCCATGTCTTCCCAGTTCTCGGCGTGCAGGAAGCTGCGGACGCCGTGGCGGGGCAGGGCGGCGAGCTTGCGAACCAGCTCAGGGTGCTGCGAGGGATCCTGCGAGGAGTGCTGGGAAGGGTCCGGCGAAGTGGAGGGGTCCATTGGGAGGCCGGCGAGGAAGCGGGCGCGTTCGGACAGGCTCGCGGCGTGTTCGTGGTCGCGGTGGATGGAGTGTTTCCAGTGGGTGATGATCGTGTCGGGTTGCTTCTCGCGGATCACCCTGGCCAGTTCGAGGGCGACGTCGTCGGTGTCGGGGAGGAAGCCGTCGCTCTGGTCGAAGACCATGAAATCGGCACCGATCGCCTCAGCGAACGCCGAGCCCTCGGCGATCTTCTGCTTCTTGTACTCGGCGGGCGTCAGCCGGGGGTGACCGCGCTCCCCCGGCGTCAGCGCGACGATCGTCACTCCAGCCCCCTCCAGAGCCAGCTTGGCCAAGGTGGGACCCGCGGTCAGGTCCATGTCGCCGATGTGCGCCCCGATGGCGAGCACTGTTCTGGTCACAAGGGTCTCCTCATTTCAGGCCACTCAGTACGACGCCGCGGACGTAGTACTTCTGGAACAGCAGGAACACGATCAGCACCGGCAGCGTGCTGATCACCAGGCCGGCCATCACGATCGGCATGGTGCGGTCGGGGTCGAGGAAGCTCTGCAGCAACTGGATGCCGACCGGGAGGGTTTGCAGAGACGGGTCGGAGGACGAGATGAGCAACGTCCAGATGTACTCGTTCCAGGTGCCGATGAACGTGATCAGGCCGAGCGTGATCGCCACCGGCTTGGTCTGCGGGAGCACGATCAGGCGCCAGGTCTGCCACTGGTTGGCACCGTCGATCTTGGCCGCCTCGAGCATCTCGTCCGGCAGCGACACCATGAACTGCCGCATCAGGAAGATCCCGAAACCTGAAACAGCGAACGGCAGGATCAGCGCGACCAGGCTCGTCGTCAGCCCACCGTCACCACCACGCCCGAGGATGTCGTTGCCGCCGGCCAACGGCCAGTTCAGCATGATCAGGAACGTCGGGATCAGCAGCAGGAACGGCGGCAGCATCATTGTCGCCAGAATGAACCGGAAGATCACCGCCCGCCCGCGGAACCGCAGCTTGGCGAGCGCGTAGCCGGCCATCGACGACGTGATCAGCACCGACACGGTCACGCTGATCGTGACGATCACACTGTTGCGGAACAACCGGAGCAGCTCCAGCTGGGAGAACGCCTCCCGGTAGTTCGACAAATCAAAAGAAGAAGGCAGGAGCTTGTACGGGATGACGCCGTACTCCCCTGGTCCCTTGAACGAGCTCATCACCATGTCGAGGAACGGCATCACCATCGCGACACCACCGACGATGACGACCAGGTACGCGAACCAGGGGAAACCACCACGACGTTTCACGACGTCTCCTCTCCCCGCCGACGGGCGATCCACAGCTGCAGCAGGGTGATCACGAGGATGATCACGAACAGCACCGTCGCCATCGCGCTCGCGGTCCCCCAGGCGCCGAACTTGAACGCCCGCTGGTACATCTCGAACGCCGCCACGTTGGTCGCGTTGACCGGTCCACCGTCACCGGTCATGACGATGATCAGCGCGAACGACTGCAGTCCGCCGATGAACTGGGTGATCAGCACGAACAGCAACGCCGGCCGCAGCAACGGCAACGTGATCGACCAGAACCGGTGCCACGACCCGGCCCCGTCCACCTCGGCGGCCTCGTAGTACATCTCCGGGATCGCCTTGAGACCGGCGGTCAGGATCAGTACGGCGCCGCCGATCGAAGCCCAGGCGTGGACGACGGTCACCGACGGGAGCGCGTACGACGCGTCCGACAGGAAGCCTACGCTGTTGACGCCGAACTTGTTCAGCACACCGTTGATCAACCCGGCCGGCTGGTACATCATCTTCCACACGTTGCCGATGGCCACCACCGTGGCGACCACCGGGAGGAAGTACAGCACCCGCCAGAAGCCCTGGAACGACAGCCGGTCGATGCAGTAGGCAACCAGCACCGAGCCGAACGTTGCCAGCAGCACCGACCCGAACGCGAACAGCAGTGTGTTCACCAGGATCGGCTTCACGAAGGTCCCGTTGAAGCTCAGGACATCACGGAAGTTCGAGACCCCGGTCCACCGCAGAGTGCCCAGGTCGAACCCGCCCCAGTCCGAGAACGCGAGCACGATCGCGAAGATGAACGGCAGGATCAGGAACACGCAGAAGAACAGCAGGACCGGCGCGAGGAACAGGTAGGCCGCCCGACCCTCACGATGCAGCCGGCCGACCCGCTGGGCCGGCGCCGCGACGGCGCCGACCCTGCTGACCGCGGTCGTCATTGCGGCTTGACGGCCTTGGCCGCTTGCGCCAGCGCGTCGTCAGGACTCTTGCCATCAGCAAGCACAGTCATGATCGCGTTGTGCAGCGCGGTCTTCGCCTCGTACGCACCCGGCTGGTTCGGCTCGGCCATCGCGTACGTCGCCGCGTCGTAGATCGGGGCCAGGTTGGGATCCGAGAGCGACTTCTTGTACGTCGCCTGGTCCGCGGTCCGCGGCGGGATCAGGCCCTGGTCGGCCAGCCACTTGCCGACCTCGGTGACACCACCATCGGTCTGGTGCTCGTTGAGCCAGGTGAGGAACTTCCAGGCCTCATCCGCGTGCTTGCTGCGCTGGTTCACTCCCATGAAGAACCCGTACGCCAGCGAGCCCTTGTCGCCCGCGTTCGGTCCGGGGATGGCCGCGACGCCGACATCGGAGTACTTGTCCTTCATCTGCGTCCGCAGGCTTCCGATCCACCAGCCGGCCTGGATCGCCATCGCGACACCGCCGCTGCGGAACTGCTTGGTCGGCGAGATCGACGGGTTCGTCGCCTTGGCCGCGGCGAGGTCGGCCTCGAGCTTCAGCGCGGCCTTGCCCTGCTCGTTGTCGAACTGCGCCGTCCCGTCGGTACCGAGGAACTTTCCGCCCGCGGAGTCGAGCAGCGACAGGAACGGGTGTACCGACTTGTTGTCGCCGTCCTGGATCAGGCTCAGACCCTCGACCTGGATGTTGCCCTTGCCGTCCCGCTTGACGGTCTTCTTCGCCGCGTCCTCGAGCTCGGCCCAGGTGCTCGGCGGCTTGGTGATACCGGCCGCGGCGAGGATCTTCTTGTTGTAGAACAGCACGTAGGTGTTCAGCTCGGTCGGGTACCCGAGCAGCGTGTCACCGGTGGTGACCGCGCCGAGCGCCGCCGGGCTGTACTCGGCCTTGATCTTCGAGGCGATGTCGTCCGGCACCTTGGCCACCACGTTCGCCTTCTGCAGCTGCCCGCCCCACAGGCCGTACGCGCTGACGATGTCGGCGCCGCGGCCGCCGGTCTGCCGGACCGTCATGGTGGTCAGCAGATCGTCGAACTTGACGACCTCCGCCTTCACCTGGATGTTCGGGTTGTCCTTGTTCCACTGCGCGATCATCTTGTCCAGCCCGTCCTTCGACGGGCCGTCGCTGTAGTGGCTCAGCAGCGTGAGCTGGACCTTGCCGTCGCTGCCGCCCGAGCCGCTGCCGCCGCCACAGGCCGCGCCGGTGGCCAGCAGTCCCATGACCACCGCCAGCCGGAGTCCCTTGGAGAACCTTCGCATGTCAGTCAGTCCCTTCGGCCGGGGCCAGCGGCGCCCGGAGGATGGTGAACGTGCGGGTGATGCTGAACCCCGTCTTCAGGTAGAGCTGCCCGGCCGGCGACTTCTCGCCGGTCCACAGGAACCAGGCGCTGTGCGCGCCGAGGGCAACCATCCGCTCGAGCGTCAGATGCAGCAGCACCTTGCCGAGGCCGGTCCCCCGCGACGCCGGCAGTACGCCGAACGGCCCGAAGCGATCGATCACGCCTTCGTAGGTACCGTGCATCGCCCAGCCGAGGATTCCGCGGCCCGGGTCACGGGCCACCACGATGCGATCCAGGGGCATCCCGGCGACGACGGCCTCGCGGATCGCGCGGGCCCAGTCCGGGTTGAAGTCGTCACCGGCGATGGTGATCAGCGACGTCAGCTCGTCGCCCGTCGGTATGCCGAAGGTGTACCCCTCGGTCTTCAGTGTCTCGAGCTGTTTCCCGACCTCGGCCGGGATCTCGTACCCGACCAGGCTCCGGTCCATCGCGACAGCGTCGTACTGGCGCTCGAAGCCCAGGCTCGACAGCAGCCGGGCCGCGGCCGGGTAGCGCGCGGTGTCCAGGCCCGGGAGGAAGTAGTTCGGCGTGTACGACGAGAAGAAGACCTCGGAGCGCCCGACATCGCGGAGCCAGTCCGTTGCCGCGGTCAACAACTCCCGGCCGAGGCCGCGACCACGAAACGAGGGGTGCACGAAGAAGAACGGGATCCACCCACTCGACGGCTCGAGGTCATCACCGGAGGCCGCGATCAGACGGCGTACGGCGTAGGCCGCGCCGACAATCTGATTGTCGACAACGGCGACCATGAGGCCGGCGGCGTCGAAGTTGCGGTCGAGCAGGAAGAGGTCACGCAAGCGTGGGTAGCCGATCGGGTCGGCCGGGGCCGCCGCGGTCCAGGCTTCCGCGAGCGCCGAGCCATCTCCGACCTCGAACGAGCGAATCATCCGGCCGTCCCTTCGTAGAGCAGTACGCCGGGCTTCGCCCAGCCGGCCGGCGTGGTTGCCGCAGGCAAGAGCTCCAGCGGGTCGTCGCCCGCCTCGAGCGCCTTGCGGAGCGAGTCCGATCCCCACAGCCTGTCCAGCGACGGCAGCAGGCTGAAGTCGTCCGGATAGAGCTCGTTCAGCACCCGGAGCATCACCAGCGCGGTCCGCACCGGCTCGTACGCCGACCGGTCGACCACATGCAGCTGTACGCCGGACACCGCCTGGCCGGCGTACTTGCTGAAAACCGGCTCGAACCAGGTACGGCGGAAGATCACTCCAGGCAACTCGCACGCCTGCAACGCCGGGACGAACCGATCATCCAGATAGGGCGCACCGATCGTCTCGAACGGTCGCGTCGTACCTCGGCCCTCACTGAGATTGGTGCCCTCGAAGAGACCGGTGCCGGGATAGACGAGCGCGGTGTCAGGCGTCGGCATGTTCGGCGACGGCGGCACCCACGGCAGGCCGGTCTCCACAGAGCTCCGCGTCCAGCCCTCCATCGCGACGACCGTTGCCTCACCCAACTGAAGGGCGAGCTCGCCGACGGTCAGGCCGTGCCGGAGCGGGATCGGGGCACGGCCCACGAAGCTCTCGAAGCCCGGCTGCAGCAGCGGACCTTCGACCCGGACGCCGCCGAGCGGGTTCGGCCGGTCGAGCACGATGAACGGCTTGCCGAGCCGCGCGGCGGCCTGCTGGCAGTCGTACATCGTCCAGACGTAGGTGTAGAACCGCGTCCCGATGTCCTGGATGTCGAACAGCAGCGCATCCATGCCGGAGAACAGATCATCGAGTGCGCGACCCTGCCGGAGGTAGGTGTCGAAGACCGGCAACCCTGTATCTGGGTCGACACCCTCGGATTCGCTTGCTCCGGCTTGCGCCGTACCGCGTAGGCCGTGCTCTGGCCCGAACAGAGCGGTCAGGTGCATGCCGGCGTCCAGCAACGCCACCGAGGTCGGACGCAGGTCCGGCAGAACGCCGGTGAAGTTAGTGATCAGTCCGAGGCGCCCGTCAACCACCAGCCCCGGCTCTCCGGTCAGACGCTCCGCGCCGGTCCGGACTGCCATCGCCACCACCCCAGATCGTGGATCGTGCAGGAACTGGGTTGAAAACTTACCGATGAATTCAGGCGAAGGTCAATGGATTACCGGCGAACGTTTACCAGATCAGGGCAGGAACGGCGTGAGGGCCGCGAGGAAGTCGTCGAGGCGCTCGGCGTGGACCCAGTGACCGGCCTCGGGGACCTCGGCGTACTGGACGTGCGGGAAGTACGACGCGATGGTGGCGCGATGGTCCTGCTCGACGTAGTCGGACTTGCCGCCGTAGATGAAGAGCGTCGGGCCGTCGTACGACAGGCCCTCGACAGCAGGCCAGCCGGAGATGGCCGGCAGGGCGGCCTCGATGACCGGGAGGTTCGGGCGCCACCGAGCGCCGTCGGAGTCGAGGATGAGGTTCTGCAGCAGGAAGGCGCGGGTCCCGGCAGTGGGGACGGCGGCGACCAGTTGGGCGTCGACCTCGGCGCGACGGGTGATCGAGGACAGGTCGGCGTTGCGCATCGCCTGGGCGTACTCGACGAAGGCGGGCGGGTACGCGACAGGGGCCGCGTCGACCACGACCAGGCGTTCGACGACCTGCGGGTACTGGAGCGCGGTGAGCATCGCCGTCTTGCCGCCCATCGAGTGGCCGACGAGCGCGACCGGTCCGACCCCGAGCGACTCGATCGTCTCGCGGACGTCTTCGGCCATCTCCGGGTAGCTCATCGTGTCGGTGTGCGGCGACGTCCCGTGGTTGCGCAGGTCGAACGCGAACACCCGATGCCGATCGGCGAGCCGCCGGGCCGCGGTCATCCAGTTCCGGCCGGACCCGAACAGTCCGTGCATCACGACCACGGGCGTGCCCGACGAGCCGTATGACGTGACCGGGAGCTTCATCCACACACCTTTCAGCGCCGGCGTTGCCAGCAGGCCGAGTGCCAGTGGCGTCGCTCGTCGAGGGACTGGGCGCCACCGATCGCGGCGAGCAGGCTGGGGTTCTCCGGCCAGACCACGACGTGTGGCGTGGCCGGCGGGATCTGCTGGTCGCAGCCGGGGCAGCGGTAAGACTTCGCCGACGCGGAGCCGGACACGCGGCGGACGATCCACTCGCCGTCGGACCGCGCCTCGCGAGCCTGGGTACCACCGAGCAGCGGCCGGTCGCCGACCGGCCGCTGCCACTTGGAAGGCCTTCTGCGCGACATAGCCCTTCAAGGCTAGCCGTATGAGCTAGGTCACCCCCGGGCGACCGCGTACGCCGCGGTGCCGATCAGCTCCATCGACACCTGGAGGCGCTCCAGGCTGACGTTCTTCGCGATGGTGTCCTCGGGCGAGTGGTACGGCGGCTCGAGGAACGCCGGCGAGATCTCACCACGCCAGGAGAAGTTGGCCGCCGCGATCCCGGCCTCCTGGAACGACTGGTGGTCCGACGCACCACGCAGTACCGGACCGACCAGTTGCGGGTCGTACCCGAGCCGCTGACCGGCCGCCCGAACCGCGTCGGTCGCCGTGTTGGCCAGCCCGGTGAAGGACAACAGCCAGTACGTGATCGCCGGGTCCCAGCTGGTGGCGACCATGTCGTTCTGGAAGACCGCGAGGTGCCGGTCGCGCTGATCCTGCGCCAACTGCGCGACGTGGTACCGCGACCCGATCAGGCCCTGTTCCTCCGAACCCCAGAGCGCGAACCGCAGTGTCGCGTTGGTGGGGAGGCGGCTGAACACCCGGGCCAGTTCCAGCGTCAGCACGGTGCCCGAGCCGTCGTCGTTTGCTCCCGGTGCGCCGATCACCGAGTCGTAGTGGCCGCTGATCACCACGATCGGTCCGTTGGCGCCGGACTTACCCCGCCGCTCGCCGATCACGTTGTTCGACATCAGTCCGCGGTGCGCCGCCGTACTGATCCGCAAGGGCAGTGAGTTCACCACTGCGAGGGCCTCGCGGATCAGACGCTTCTGCACCTGGGCAACGCCGATCACTGGGATCGGTGCGTCGGTCAGGCCGCTCGGCGAGAATGCCGACGCCCGGCGTGGAAACACCAGGTCGGCCGGCAGCAGGACGACTCCGACAGCACCCCGCGCCGCGGCCTCCGCGACTAAGGAACTTGTCTGCCACCGGGAACGGCTCCAGCCGGGTCCCGTAGCCGAACTTGTCGAGCTGGCCGGCGATGTAGTCGGCCGCTCGCTTCTCACTCGTGGTCCCGCCGATCCGCGGGCCGATCGTCTCGGACAGCACCTGCAGGTGGCGCAGCGCGCGGTCCGAGGACAGACCGGACACGATCTGGCGGTCGTACTTGTCCAACTTCGGGCGATTCACCGCACCGGGCCGCTGGTCGTCGACGCCCCAGGCAGGGGCGGCGGGAAGAGCAGTGGCGGCGGTGACCCCGGCAACAGCGCCGAGCAGGCCTCGGCGACTCAAACCGGATCTTTCGGTCATCAGGTCTCCTCAAAGGTGGGCGGCCCCGAGACCTGAGAACCTAACCGACCTGCGACTGAGTCGCCTAGAGGTGAACTAGCGGTGATCGCGAAGTTCGGCGCCGACCTCGTGCATGTGGCGCAGACCCATTCGGTACGCATCGATCAGGGTGGTGCTGAGGTACGGCATGCCGATGCGTTCGCAGTACGACTGCACGATCGGCTGGGCGAAGCGGAGGTTGGCTCGCGGCATGCTCGGGAAGAGGTGGTGCTCGATCTGGTAGTTGAGGCCGCCCATCATCCAGTCGGTCACCAGACCGCCGTTGACGTTGCGCGACGTGAGCACCTGCTTCTCCAGGTGACCCCAGCAGGTCTGGTCGTCGGGCATCTCCATGCCCTTGTGGTTGGGAGCGAAGACGCTGCCCAGATGCAGACCGAAGACCATGTGGTGGATCAAGGCGAACAGCACCGCCTGCCCCGGCGACAGGATCACGAACAGCGCACCGAGGTAGAGCCCGAGGTGAGCGGCCATCAGGCCGAGCTCGAGGCGGGCCTCGCGGCGCGGGCGGCCGAGCAGGAAGCGGATGCTGGAGACCTTGAGGTTGAAGCCCTCGAGCGTCAGCAGCGGGAAGAAGATGCGGGCCTGGTTGCGGCTCAGCCAGCCGTTCAGGCCCTCGCGGCCCTCGGCCTGCTCCATCGTCCAGACCAGAATGCCCTCGCCGACGTCCGGGTCCTTGTCGGTGTGGTTCGGGTTCGCGTGGTGGCGGTTGTGCTTGTCGTTCCACCAGCCGTAGCTCATCCCGCACAGCAGGTTCCCGTGCAGGATTCCGACCCAGTCGTGCAGCTTGCGGGAGCCGGCGATCTGCTGGTGGCCCGCGTCGTGCCCGAAGAACGCGGCCCGAGTGGTGAGGATCCCCAGCGGGATCGCGAGCAGCAGCGCCCACCACGAGGCGCCGATCACGGCGATCCCGGCCCAGGTCATCGCCATCAGGGCGACGTTGATGCCGATCGCCATCGCGTAGGCCGCCGTACGCCGTTCCAGCAGGCCGGCGGCCTTGATCTCGCGCAGCAACGGCGAGAAATCAGAGCCGCGGGTAGCAGCAGGGGATACCACAGGCTGGGCCATCAGGTCCTCGTCTCATGAGCGGTGAAGGCCTGGGCTTACAGCCGCGGCCAGAGTACGGCATCAACCCTGGTCGGCCTAACGACCGCAAACATGAGTGCTACTACCCGAATCGATGGGGAGACAGTGCCCACGAACAGAGTGGACCTAACACCACTGAGTCAGGTCTCACGCTGCGTCATGATGGAGGACATGACCACGATTGCCACCCAGGCGCCGCCGATGCGGTACCCCAAACTCGCCCAGCCGTGGATCGCGCTGTTCCTGGCCGTCCTCGCCGAGCTCGGGATCGCCTTCTTCGTGCTCAACGTGGTGGCCGTTCCGCTGATCGCGGTCTGGGTCGGGATCCCGATGCTGCTGGTGTTCGTCCCGGCCACCCGCTGGTTCGCGAACTGCCACCGGACCATGCTGGCCGGCTTCACCGGCGAGGCGATCCCGCGCCCGTACAAGAAGCCGCCGATGCCCGGCGTACTGATGTGGCTGCGGACGACGCTGACCGACCCGGCTACCTGGCGTGACATCATCTGGCTGCTGGTGAACGCCGTCCTCGGCTTCACCCTGTGCCTGCTGAGCGCCGTACTGTTCCTGGCCTCGCTGTTCTACCTGGTCTACCCGCTGCTCGTCGGCGTCACCCCGGAGGGTGTCTTCACCGAGCCGTTCGGCGGGCTGTTCACGGTCAACTTCTGGACCAGCTTCCTGGTGATGCCGGTCGCGCTGATCGCGTTCATGATCTGGATGGCGGCCGGCGAGCGGCTGCTGAAGGCGAACGCCTTCATGGCCCGCTCGCTGCTCGGCCCGACCGAGAGCGCCAAGCTGGCGATGCGGGTCCGTGAGCTGGCCGAGTCCCGCGCCGAGACCGTCGACACCCAGGCGGCCGAGCTGCGCCGGATCGAGCGGGACCTGCACGACGGCGCCCAGGCCCGGCTGGCCGCTCTGAGCATGAACCTGGGCATGGCCGAGGAGATGGTCGCCCGCGACCCGGCCCAGGCGGCGGCCCTGCTCACCGAGGCACGCCTGTCGGCCAGTACGGCGCTGTCCGAGCTGCGCGACCTGGTCCGCGGCATCCACCCGCCGGTGCTCGCCGACCGCGGTCTCGAAGGTGCGGTCAAGGCGCTCGCGCTGTCCTGCCCGTTCAAGGTCGACGTCACCTTCGACGTCCCCGGCCGTCCGGCCGCGCCGGTCGAGTCGGCGGCGTACTTCGCGGTGGCCGAATGCCTGGCCAACGCGGTCAAGTACTCGGCGGCCACGAACGCCTGGATCCAGATCACCCACGAGCAAGAGAAACTGCACATGATCGTCGGCGACGACGGCGTGGGCGGTGCGGTGATCCGGCCCGGCGGCGGTCTGTACGGTATCGAGCGGCGGCTGGCCGCCTTCGACGGTACGTTGACCGTGGTGAGCCCGAGCGCCGGGCCGACCACCGTGATCATGGAGCTGCCTTGCGAGTCCTCATCGCTGAAGACCACGCCCTCCTCCGGGACGGACTGATCCGCCTTCTGGAGGCGCACGACTTCGAGGTCGTCGAGGCAGTCGACAACGGTCCCCGGCTGGTGCCCGCCCTGGTGGAACACCGGCCGGATGTCGCCGTCGTCGACGTTCGGCTGCCACCGACGTTCACCGACGAGGGCCTGAAGGCCGCGATCGAGGCCCGCCGCCAGGTTCCCGGCCTGCCGATCCTGGTGCTCTCGCAGTACGTCGAGCAGTTGTACGCGCGGGAGCTCCTCACCGGCGGTGGTGGCGCAGTCGGCTACCTGCTCAAGGACCGGGTCTCCAACGTGGCCGATTTCCTCGATTCGGTACGCCGGGTGGCCGCCGGAGGCACCGCGATGGACCCGGACGTGATCGGCCAACTATTGGCCCGCAACACCCGGGACGAACCGATCAGCCGGCTCACCCCGCGCGAGTCCGAGGTGCTCGGCCTGATGGCCGAAGGCCGCTCGAACGCCGCCATCGCCGGCGCCCTCTTCGTCACCGAGAAGGCCGTCAGCAAACACACCAACAACATCTTCGCCAAGCTCGACCTGCCGCCGTCCGAGGACGACAACCGCCGCGTGATGGCAGTCCTCACCTATCTGTCGTCCCGCTAGCCCGGTACGTCGTCGGGCTCAGGCCGGTGTGGAGGCGGAAGCGGGTGGAGAAGTACAGCGGGTCCGGGTAACCCACCTCGGCGGCGACCGAGGCGATCGGACGGGTGGTGAGCTCGAGCAGCCGGCAGGCCGCGTCGAGGCGGCGGCGTTCGACGAACTGCTGCGGGCTGACCCCGAGCTGCTCGCGGAACAGATGGGCGAACCTCGACACCGAGAGGTTGACCGCACGGGATAGCCCAGCCAGGTCGAGCCGGGCCTTCAGGTCCTGGTCGATCAGCTCGATCACCCGGAGCAGGCGATCGTCGATCCGGACCGCCTTCGGGTTCTGGGTGTCGCACCACAGCAGCGCGGCCTCGAGGGCGTTCGCGCTGAGCTGCTCGCCTTGGGTGAGCACGCTGCGCTGGTGCCGGACGGCGTCGTGGAGATGGGCCGCGATGCGTTCCGCCGCACCGGCGGCCGGCCGGAGCTGAAGGATGCCGGGGGCAACCTCCGGCCAGTCGAGCAGCGGGAGCCAGTCGGACTTGGGGTGCATGTGCGCGTAGAGGAAATGCCAGCGGTGCCCGACGGTGCCGTAGTCGTGCCTGGTTCGGGGCCGGACCAGGACGACCGTGCCGGGATCAGCGGAGATGTCGCCGAACCTGCCGGCGCCGTCGAGGGTCTGCACCAGCAGCCAGTCGGTGGTCCCGCGGCGGCGATAGGTCGCGTACTCCGGTCCCTCGTCGAACTCACCGGTCTCCAGCCGGCGGACCTCCGGGTGCGGAGACTCAGCAGGATCTCGAAGGTTCACAGCTCGATAGGCTATCGCCCGTCCAACCCGGGGGCACGGATCCTGGAACCATGACGATCACAGTCGCCGATATCTACCGGCGGGACGGCATCGTGCAGGTTCCGCAGCTGCTCGACGTCGCCGAAGTCGAGCAGCTCAGGTCGGTCTTCATGGAGCAGGTGGCCGTGGACCACTCGCTGGCCATCGACGACGGCGTACCCGAGGACGACCCGCTGGCGCGGTTCCCGCGGTTCGTGCACCCACATCGGCGTACCGATGTGGCAGCCGGCCGGCTCGCGCTGGAGCTGATGCTGGACAGCCGGATCCTCGATGTCGTCACCGCATTGATCGGCCCGGGCCTCGGTGCCCAGTCGATGTTCTACTTCAAGCCTCCCGGCGCCCGCGGCCAGGCGCTGCACCAGGACAACACGTTCCTGCGCGCGGATCCCGAGACCTGCCTGGCCGCCTGGATCGCGGTCGACGATGTGGACGCGGACAACGGTGGCCTGGCGGTCGTCCCCGGCTCGCACCAGACCGAGCTCGTCTGCCCGGAGCCGGCCGACCTGACCGAGTCCTTCACGAACGCCGAGGTCCCGGTGCCAAACGGGCTGCACAGGGTTCAGACGAAGATGCGGGCCGGCGACGTGCTGTTCTTCCACGGCAGCGTCGTACACGGATCGCGACCCAACACCACCGCCGACCGCTTCCGCCGTTCGCTGATCTTCCACTACATCCCGGAGGACAGCGTCGAGATCGCCGCCTTCTACAACCCGCTCGTCCGGCCGGACCGCCGTACGGCGATCCTCCCCGAGGCGATCGGTGGCGGCCCCTGCGGCGATTACGCCGACGCCGAGCCCTGAGTTCGGCAAGTGATCTGAACCACTGCTGTCACAAACCACCGGGCATCCGGTGTCTTTAAGGCCACCTCAGACGAAGGAGTGGCCATGACCGAGAAAACCGATGTCATCGTGGTCGGCGGCGGATATGCCGGCGTGATGGCTGCGAACCGCTTGACGCGGCGTGCCGACGTGAACGTCACCCTGATCAACCCGCGTCCGGCCTTTGTCGAACGGATCCGCCTGCACCAGCTCGTCGGCGGGTCGGACGACGCGCTGGTGGACTACCAGAGCATTCTGGCGGGCGGCGTCGAACTCGTGGTCGACGCTGTCGTCCGGATCGACGCGGCCGGACGTCGCGTGATCCTGGCGAGCGGCCTGCCAACTTCGATGTCGGGTTCTTCGGTGAGTGCATCAGCCTGGGACGCCGCGCCGGAGTGGTCCAGTACGCGAAGCGGGATGACACACCGACCGGGGTGTTCTACCTGGGCAGCCGCTCGATGGCGATGCTCAAGGAAGGCGTGTGCAAGAGCACCGTCTGGCAAATGCGGCAGGAGGCGCGCAGACCCGGCATGCTCGATCTCTGGTTCAAGGATCGCCAACGCCGGAAGATGCTGGACACCAAGGCCGGCAAGGCGACCGTTGGCCGGCCGGCTTGAGGAGAGGGGCGAGATGAGCGACGAGTCCAGTGACCCGGCGACCGAGAGCTTCGTCGCGCATCGGAACCTGCTGTTCACCGTTGCCTACGAGATCCTCGGATCGGCGGTCGACGCGGAGGATGTGCTGCAGGAGACCTGGCTGCGGTGGAGCAAGGTCGATCTGGATCAGGTCCGCGACCAGCGCGCGTACCTGATCCGGATCACCACCCGCCAATCGCTCAACCGCCTGCGCACCCTGCAGCGGCGCCGGGAGGCGTACGTCGGTCCCTGGCTGCCCGAACCGCTGCTCACCACACCGGACATGGCCGAGGACGTCGAGCTGGCCGAGAGCGTGTCGATGGCGATGATGCTCGTCCTCGAGACGCTCACCCCGACCGAGCGGGCGGTCTTCGTGCTGCGCGAGGCGTTCGGGATCAGCTACGACGACATCGCCGCGGCCGTCGACAAGAACCCGGCGGCCGTCCGCCAGATCGCGCACCGCGCCCGGCAGCACGTCGACGCCCGCCGCCCCCGCACGGTGGTCTCCGCCGGCGAGGGACGGGCGGCCTTCGAGGCCTTCCAGCGCGCGGTCGAGGCCAGCGACCTGAAGGCCCTGCTCGACGTGCTCGCGCCGGACGTGGTCCTGGTCAGCGACGGCGGCGGCCTCAGACTCACCGCACTGCGTCCGATCGTCGGCGCGGAGAAGGCGATCCGGATGTTCGTCGGCAGCATGCAGAAGGTCGGCGGCACGCTCACCACCGAGCCGACCGTGATCAACGGCAACCCGGCATTGCTGTTCCGCTTCGACGGGGAGCTCGACGGCGTCGTCGCGCTGCGGATCGAGGACGACCACGTCACCGGCATCTACTACGTCCGCAACCCGGAGAAGCTGTCCCGCGTCGAGTCAGAAACCGCACTCACCCTGCGCTGAGGGCGACCTCAGCTGCTGTAGTCGCGGAAGCCTCGGCCGGTCTTGCGACCGAGGTACCCGGCGGTGACGAGGTGCTCGAGCAGCGGGGCCGGCGCGAAGCCGGGCTCGCGGAACTCCAAGTAGAGGGTGCGCTGGACCGCGAGCGACACGTCCAGGCCGACCACGTCGAGCAGCTCGAACGGGCCCATCGGGAGGCGGCAGCCGAGCTTCATGGCGGCGTCGATGTCGTCGACGTTGGAGTAGTGCGCCTCGAGCATCCGGACCGCGTCGTTCAGGTACGGGAACAGCAGCGCGTTGACGATGAAGCCGGCCCGGTCACCGCACCGGACCGGGTGCTTGCCGGCGGCAACGGCCAGGGCCGCGACCGAGTCGGTGACCTCGGGGGCCGTGCTCACTGTGCTGACTACTTCGACCAGCTTCATCACCGGCGCCGGGTTGAAGAAGTGCAGCCCGACCACGTCGGCCGGCCGCTTGGTCGCCATCGCCAGGTCGATCACCGGGAGGCTGCTGGTCGTCGTGGCCAGGATCGCGCCCGGCTTGCAGATCTCGTCGAAGGTCTCGAACAGGGCCTGCTTGACACTCAGCTCCTCGACCACGGCCTCGACCACCAGGTCGACCTTCGCCAGATCGTCGAGCTTCGCCGTACCGGTGATCCGGCGCAGGGCCGCGTCGCGCTCGTCCGACGACAGCTTGCCGCGCTGGACGCCCTTCTCCAGCGAGCGTTCCAGGCCGGCGCGGACCCGGTCCACCTTCTCGGTGCCGCGGGCGACGTAGAGAACGTCGTACCCGGCCTTGGCGCAGACCTCGATGATGCCGACGGCCATCGTGCCGGAGCCGACCACGCCGACCTGCTTGATCGGGCGGACCGCGGTCTGGTCGCCGTTCGGCCGCGGGGTGTGCTCGTCATCCACGACGACCGGCGAGTCCGGGGCCTCGTAGGTGTAGAAGCCGCGGCCGGTCTTGCGGCCGAGCAGGCCGGCGGTGACCATCTGCTTCAGGATCGGGGCCGGCGCGTGCAGCCGGTTGCGGCCCTGCTTGTACATCGTGTCGAGGATCTCGTACGCCGTGTCGAGGCCGATCAGGTCGAGCAGCGCCAGCGGGCCCATCGGGTAACCGCAACCGAGCCGCATCGCCGCATCCACGTCCTCACGGGTGGCGTAGCGGGACTCGACCATCGAGACAGCGTGGTTCAGGTAGCCGAACAGCAGGGCGTTCGCGATGAAGCCGGCCCGGTCGGCCGCGACCACCGGAACCTTGTCGAGGCGGCGGGCCAGCGCGAGCACGTCCTCGACGACATCCGGCTCGGTGACGACGGTCTTGATCACCTCGACGAACTCCTGCACCGGCGCCGGGTTGAAGAAGTGCATGCCGACGACGCGGCGCGGACGCTGGGTGGCGACCGAAATCTCGGTCACCGACAGACTCGAGGTGTTCGTCGCGAGGATGGCGTCCTCACGGACGACCTTGTCCAGCTCGGCGAAAATCTCCCGCTTCAGCTCGAGCCGCTCGATCACCGCCTCGATCACCAGGTCGCAGTCGGCGAGCGCGTCCATCGAGGTGGCGAACGTAACCCGGTCGAACAGCGCCTGCTGCTCCTCGACCGAGAGCTTGCCACGCTTCACCGCCCGGTCGGTCGAGTGCTGGATGTGCCCGCGGCCGCGCTCGGCGGCCTGCTCGTCGCGCTCGACGCCGACCACCGTCAGCCCGTTGCGCGCGAACACCTCGGCGATCCCGGCGCCCATCGTGCCGAGACCCACCACACCCACTGTCATCAGTTCCCGAGCCATGGAGCGAACTATGCCAGTCCGGCTACTGGTCCGCCCATGAGCTGAGTCACCCGCGAGGTTGCTCACATTGGGACAGCTCATCGCGTCCGAGCTCACACGCCCTCGTCGAACGCCGTCGGCGTCTCCAGCCATCCGTCCATCAACCACTCCGGATCCGGCGCCGCCTCCAGCGCGGCCGCGATCGGCTCCGGCTTCAGTCGTCGTACGACGAGGTCGCGCACAGGCAGCCACACCGCGCGATAACTGCCTTGCTCGGATTCCGCCGGGCTCTCCATCTCCGGCCCGGCCCCGGTCCCGAACTCGCCGCCGATCAGCTCGGCCAAGAAGTAGTGCTGGGTGCTGTTGCCGAAATGCACGACCGCAACGGGTCCGCGGATCTTGACCAGCACACCCAGCTCCTCGTGTGCCTCCCGCCGCGCAGCCTCCGCCAAGCTCTCGCCATCCTCGACCTGTCCACCGGGCAACACGTGGTAGGTCAAGCCGTCCCGGACGCGCTCGATCGCCGCGACACCCTCACGGGACAGCAGCACGATCCCGGCCCGGATCATGCGCGCGCCGCCAGGACGGAGAACCAGCCGCCGCCCTTGAGCTGGACCCGGCGCAGGTCCTGGATCGCCCAGCCGGTGCTGGTGAGGAGCTCACGCAGCGGATCTTCCTGCCAGAGAACGAAATGCCGGGGCAGATCGAGATGCCGGTTCGACCACTCCTCGCACTTGCCTTCCTTCGTGCTGAAGGCCAGCACCTTCGACGCGCGGGCCGCCTTCCGCAGGACGTCGGCGAGCTGGGCCCGATCGAAGTGCAGGAACACGGCGTCGGCGAAGACCGCGTCATACGGTCCGCCGAAGTCGTCGTGGAGGGCGTCGAGCCGGTCGGCGGCGTACCCGTCGGCTCGCATCATGTCGATGAACGCCTGCGTCGCGTCGGTCCGGCGTACGACGAAGCCGCGACGCTCGAGCTCGACCGCGTCCCGGCCGGTCCCGCTGCCGAGCTCCAGCACGCGCGCGCCTGGCGCGATCCGCTCGGCGAGCTGGCCGATCAGGTCGGTGTTGGGTTCCGTGGGGATCGACTCGCGGAACTTGTCCGCCGCCTGCTCGTACGTCGCCAGCGTGACCTCGTTGTCGCTGGGCACCCGGGACCACCCGTCCCCCGTGTGCTCGACGATCGCGGGGAGCCTGAGTCCGAGATCCAGCCCGAGGACGACCACGGTCTCCCCTCGATGCGAGTCCGCGATCGTCTGCAGTTCGTCGTCGGGACGGCGTACCAGCTCCGGTACGACGGTCAGCCGCACGCCGAGGTGATCCGCCAGCCGGGCCCCGGCCGCGGCCTCGAACGGGCCGGCGTACACCTGGGCGATCCGCTCCGCGACCGCCGGATCCTGCACATCCCCAGGCAACAGCAGAATCCGCGCCGGACACATGAGATTCATCCGCGGACGTACTCCAGCGCCTCCGCGGCGTAGTCCGGCCAGACCGCCGACTGGGCCAGCGGGATCACCACCCACTCCTTCATCGGACGGCCCATGCCGGGGTCGAACGGCTCGACGCCGGGCAGCGCGAGCGCCTTCTCCCGGGGCTCGGGCGGGAGCTTGAACGTCATCGCGTCGCCGAACATCCCGGCGAGCACCTTCTTGCCGACCTTGAGACAGGGCATGCCGAACATGCTGCCCCGAATCACCCCGGCCGACTCCAGTCCGGCGGCGACCGCGTCGTACGCGGCGACCGCCTGGTCACTGACCTTCGGCATCATGCACACCACCCTCCCACTCCGACCCGGCCAGGCGACATAGGTTCCGGGCCGGTTGTGGACTACGGTGCTTTCTCGTGCGCTTGGTGATTGCAACGTGTTCTGTGGATTACTCCGGCCGGCTCACGGCTCATCTGCCGATGGCCCCGCGGTTGCTGATGGTGAAGGCGGACGGCTCGGTGCTGATCCACGCCGACGGCGGGTCGTACAAACCGCTCAACTGGATGTCGCCGCCGTGCAAGCTGACCGAGGACGACGGCGTCTGGAGCGTCACGAACAAGGCCGGCGAGGAGCTGCGGATCACCCTCGAGGAGGTGCACAGCGACACCGCCTACGAGCTCGGCACGGACCCCGGCCTGATCAAGGACGGCGTCGAGGCGCACCTGCAGGAACTGCTGGCCGAGCACGTCCACACGTTCGGCGACGGCTGGACCCTGGTCCGCCGCGAGTACCCGACCGCGATCGGCCCGGTCGACCTGCTCTGCCGCGACGCCGACGGCAAGCACGTCGCGGTCGAGATCAAGCGCCGCGGCGAGATCGACGGCGTCGAGCAGCTCACCCGCTACGTCGAACTCCTGAACCGCGACCCCCTGCTCGCCCCGGTCCGCGGCATCTTCGCCGCCCAGCTCATCAAGCCCCAGGCCCAGTTCCTGGCCACCGACCGTGGCCTGGAATGCATCACCGTCGACTACGACGCCCTCCGGGGCATGGAATCCGACGTCCTCCGCCTGTTCTGACCTCTTGACCCGGCGCGGCGCCGGAGAGTTACTTAGCAACATGGCTAAGGAAACGGTGATCTGCACCTACCGCGTCCGGGTGGACGCGGAGAACCAGTTCCGCGAATTGCTGGCGGAGCACTGGTCGACGCTCCGGGAGCTCGGCTTCGTCACCGAGGAGCGGTCTGTGGTGTTGCGGGACGTCGACGAGACGACGTACGTCGAGATCTTCACCTGGGTCGACGGTGGATTCACCCGGGCGCACGAACACCCGGATGTGCTGACGTTGTGGGAGCGGATGGATCCGCTGCTCGAGGAGCGGGACGGACGGCCGAAGTGGGAGTTTCCGCACTATCTGCCGCAGGATCTGTCGGCTTGACCGCTCGCGGCGGGCGGGAGCTGGATGAGCTCGACCGGGTGTTCACCGCGCTCGCGCACCACTCCCGCCGGACGATCCTGCTGGTCCTGCACCTGCGCGGCGGCGAGATGACCTCAGGCGAGATCGCCGCCCGGTTCGACCACTCCTGGCCGACCATCACCCGGCATCTCGGCATCCTCGAACAGGCCGGGCTGGTGCACGTCAGCACCCGCGGTCGCGAGCGGGTATACCAATTGGACTCCGACCCCCTGTTCGGAGTCGGAGTCCAATGGCTCAATAGGTTCAGCAGGCGACCACCGCATCCACGGTGAAGCCCTGGGCCGTCACGGCGGGATCGGTCAGGAGGCGGTCCGAGCCGGTCGGCGTGGTGATGCACGGCGAGGTGGCACCGTTGCGGTCGGTGCCTGTGTAGCGGGCGAGTTCGTTCCCGTTGCCGTCGGACACGATCACGAAGTCGAAGTTCTTCTCCGTGTCGAGCAGGCTGAAGTGGAACGCGGACCCGCCGCTGCCGTTGTCGTACACCCCCGTGCAGTCGCCGTTGTTGCCGTACGGGTGCGGTGAGCCGAACGGGATCGTCGCATTCGGGTCGCTCACGCACGGCGGAGGCGGCGGGGTGGCCGGCGTACGCTCGCTCGCGTGGCCCAGCAAGATCGGGACGCAGGTCACCTGAGCCTGACCAGGAAACCATATTTGCCCGATTTCGGGCAAAACGTTGGCTTTGACCCGCCAGACACTGCAGAGTTGACGGGTGATCAGTGAGGCGACGGTGGGACCGGTGGACGAGCTGGCCGAGCAGGTCAGCCGGACGACGGGACTGTCCGCGGACGACGCGCGGCGCGTAGTCGCCGACGTACTGGCCTATTTCACCGAGACGACCGAGGAGTACGTCCGGCGCCGGCACCGGGAACTGCAGACCTACGGTGCCCGCAACGACGAGATCTTCGCCCGGCTCGGCACCGAGCTCCGGCAGTGGCCGGTCCGCTCACCCGAACTCTCCGCCCGGCAGCTGCGACGGATCGTCTACGGCTGACCGGCACCCCTTGTCCGAATTTCTGGCCAAACCTTCGAAAGGCACCACTACATGTGCGGAATCGTCGGGTACGTCGGCACCAAGCCGGCCGCGCCCATCCTGGTGGACGGACTGGCTCGACTCGAGTACCGCGGCTACGACTCGGCTGGTGTCGCCGTCCTCGGCTCGAGTGAGCTGAAGGTGCACAAGGACGCCGGCCGGGTGCGTGAGCTGGAGGCGTCGCTGCCCAAGCGGTTCGGCGGCAAGCTGGGCATCGGCCACACCCGGTGGGCGACCCACGGCGGCCCGAGCAAGGACAACGCCCACCCGCACGCCAGTGCCAACGAGCGGATCGCCGTCGTCCACAACGGTATCTTCGACAACGCCGGCGTGCTGCGCGCCCAGCTCGAGGACGCGGGCGTCAAGCTCCGCTCGGAGACCGACACCGAGGTTCTCGCGCACCTGATCGAGCAGTCCGAAGGCGCCACCCTCGAGGAGAAGGTGATGGCCGCCCTGCGACGGATCGAGGGCACCTACGGCATCGCCGTGATCGACCTGGACTTCCCCGACCGGATCGTGGTCGCCCGCAACGGCAGCCCGCTGATCCTCGGCATCGGCGACGGCGAGATGCACGTCGCCTCCGACGCGGCCGCGCTGATCCGCTACACCCGCCAGGTCGTGTACCTGGACGACGGCGAGATGGCCACCGTCCGCGCCGACGGCTACCGCACCTTCACCCAGGACGCCGCGCCCACCACCAAGACCGCCAAGACGGTCGAGTGGGAGGCCGACGAGTACGAGCGCGGCCTGCACGAGCACTTCATGATGAAGGAGATCCACGAGCAGCCGGACGCGGTCGGCCGGGCCATCCGCGGCCGCCTCGACGAGCGCTTCCACACCGTCCACCTCGGCGGCCTGAACATGGACGCCCGCGAGGCCCGGGAGATCAAGCGGGTCAAGATCCTCGGCTGCGGTTCGGCGTACTACGCCGGCCAGATGGGCGCCCAGTTCATCGAGGAGGTCGCCCGGATCCCCGCCGACGCCGAGCCGGCCTCGGAGTTCCGCTACCGCAACCCGGTGGTCGAGCGGGACACGCTGTACATCGCCGTCAGCCAGTCCGGCGAAACCCTCGACACCCTGGTCGCGGTGCAGGAGCTCAAGCGCAAGGGCGGCCGGGTGATCGGCCTGGTCAACGCGGTCGGTTCGAGCATCGCCCGTGAGGTCGACGGCGGCGTCTACCTGCACGCCGGTCCGGAGGTCTCGGTGGCCTCGACCAAGGCGCTGACCAACATGGCGGTCGCGTTCGCGATGCTCGGCATCCACCTGGGCCGGATTCGCGACGTCTCCCCCGCCGATGGCCGCCGGCTGATCGAGGGCCTGAAGAAGCTCCCCGAGCACATCCAGTCGATCGTCGCGCAGGAGGAGGAGCTGGCCAAGATCGCCGGCCGCCTCGCCCAGCACGAGAGCCTGTTCTTCGTCGGCCGGACCCGCGGCTACCCGGTGGCCCGCGAGGGTGCGCAGAAGCTGAAGGAGATCTCCTACCGGCACGCCGAGGCGTACCAGACCTCCGAGCTCAAGCACGGCCCGCTGGCGCTGATCTCGCCGGACGTGCCGAGTGTCGCGATCGTCCCCGACGACGAGCTGCTCGATCGCAACATCGGCGCGCTGCACGAGATCGGCGCCCGTTCCGGTCCGCTGTACGTCGTCACGCACCCGGGCGTCGACGTCCCGGACGGTGTCGCGGCGAAGATCGTCGTACCGAAGAACGAGCCGGAGCTGGACCCGATCCTGCTCACGATCCCGCTGCAGATCATCGCGTACTACGCGGCCGTTGCCCTCGGCCACGACGTCGACAAGCCGCGGAACCTGGCCAAGTCCGTCACGGTCGAGTAGGACCCGGACCGCCAGGCCATCACATCTGCAGTCCGCCGGCCCTCGTCACGCTCGTCGTGGCGGGGGCCGCGGCTTTGTGATGGCCTGCAGGTCCGCCCACCCTCGCCACTCCCCCCAACGCCAGCCGTGCCACTTCACGGTCGGCACCCAGCCCCTTGTACGGATGCAGGCCGTACTCGTTGACCAGCCGCTTGCACACCTCGACGCCGCGGACCGAGTTCCCCGCCGCATCCAGCCGCGGTGAGAACACCACGACGGCCAGGCGCTTCTCGGGAACGACCATCATGACGTTGCCGGAGACGCCGGACTTGGCCGGCAACCCGACCTGGTCGGCGAACTGGCCGGAGTCGTTGTACATCCCGCTGTGCCCCATCACGGCCAGCACGCGCCCGGCGGTCTCCTGGGAGAACACCCGCTCACCCGAGTACGGCGCTACGCCGCCGTTCGCCAGCGTCGCACCGGCTGCCGCGAGACGCTGGGCATCCAGCTCGAGCGAGCAGACGGCGAAGTAGAACTCGGCCGCCTTCCGCGGACCGTCCGGGTCCTTCGGGTCCACGTTCAGCATGTCCTGGGCTGCCATCAGGCTGGCCAGACCCCGGTTGCCGTGGCCGGTGTCGCGTTCGGCCAGGAAGGTCCGGTGATCGAAGCCGGGAGGTGTGCCCATCATCTTGGCCCAGGTCTGCTCGACCTTGGCGAACCGCTCGGACACGTCCTGGTCGGACTCGACCAACGCGAGGGTCGCCATCGCGCCGGCGTTGATCATCGGGTTCTGTGGCTTGCCGCCCGCGTCCAGCGACAGCCGCGGGTCGTTGAACGTCCCGCCGCTCTGCTCCTGGCCGACCCACTGATGGACGTCGGCCGCGCCCCGCTCTTCGAGTGCCATCGCGTAGCTGAACGGCTTCGACGTCGACTGCACACTGAAACCGACATTCGCGTCGCCGATCTGGAACACCTGGCCGTCGGCAGTGCAGACCGCGATGCCGAACCGGTCCGGGTCCGCGTTGCGCAACGTCGGGATGTACTGCGCGACCTCACCGGACCGCTCGTCCTGGAGGTCGGCGTAGATCCGCTCGATGCCCTGCGTGAACTCGGCGAACTCACTCGGCGGCATCGACAACTGCCCTTGCAGCGCCCGCCAGATCACCGGCTCCCGGACGACTGAGCGGAACTGCTCGAGGTCGAGCCATTCGGGCTGGCCGGGTTCGAAGGGAGCACTCGACTTCACCGACCAGTCCACCGCACGCTCTACGCGCGGGTCGTCGGCCCGCAGCCCGGCCTGCTTCAGCTCCTCGAGCAGCTTCCACTTCCAGACCACGTTCGCCCGGTCGGTGTCGAGCGAGCGGAACAGAGTCTCCACGTCGAATTCGGCCATGCGGGCGAGCCTGTCCGGTCCCTGTTTCCGGGCCGGTTCTCCGGTGTTACGACAGCGTCAAACAGCCACTCGTCGTACAAGTTGACGACTTGTATGATCACTGGATGGATCGCATCCGGCACGTCAGGCTCTCGTCCGTCGTCCTTCCGCTCGACCAGCCGATCAGTGACGCCAAGGTGCTGACCGGCCGGCAGCGGCCGATGACCGAGATCGTGTTCCTGTTCGCGGAGATCGCGACCGAGCAGGATCAGCACGGGATCGGGTTCAGCTACTCGAAACGGGCCGGCGGGCCGGCGCAGTACGCGCATGCCAAGGAGGTCGCGGCAGGGCTGATCGGCGAGGATCCGTCGGACATCGCGAAGGTGTACGACAAGCTGCTGTGGGCGGGCGCGTCGGTCGGGCGGTCCGGAGTAGCGACGCAGGCGATCGCTGCGATCGACATCGCGCTGTGGGATCTGAAGGCGAAGCGGGCGTCGCTGCCGCTGGCCAAGCTGCTCGGGGCGCACCGGGACTCGGTGCGGGCGTACAACACGTCCGGCGGGTTCCTGCACGCGCCGATCGAGGACGTGAAGGAGCGCGCGTCGAAGTCGCTGGCGGACGGGATCGGCGGGATCAAGATCAAGGTCGGGCAGCCGGACACGCGGGTCGACCTCGACCGGGTCCGTGCGGTGCGCGAGCACCTCGGCGACGGCGTACCCCTGATGGTGGATGCGAACCAGCAGTGGGACCGGCCGACGGCACTGCGGCTCGGGCGGGTGCTGGAGCAGTTCGACCTGGTGTGGATCGAGGAGCCGCTCGACGCGTACGACGCTCTCGGGCACGCGGAACTCGCGGCTGCGCTGGACACCCCGATCGCGACCGGGGAGATGCTGTCGAGTGTCGGCGAACACGTCCGGCTGATCGAGGCCCGGGCCGCCGACATCATTCAGCCGGACGCGCCGCGGATCGGTGGGATCACGCCGTTCCTTCGTCTCGCTACTCTCGCCGACCACGCGGGGCTTCAGTTGGCGCCGCACTTCGCGATGGAGATCCACCTGCATCTGGCCGCCGCGTATCCGCGCGAGCCGTGGGTGGAGCATTTCGAGTGGCTGAATCCCTTGTTCAACGAGCGTCTGGAGACGCTGGACGGCCGCATGCTCGTTCCCGACCGCCCGGGACTTGGCTTCACCACGAGCGAGCAGTGCGCGGCTTGGACGGTCGACACCTGCGAGTTCGGCACCCGATGAACGGACGCGGGTTGGCGTACGACCTGGTCGAGGAACTGAAGCAGCGAATTCTCAGCGGACAGATCTCACCCGGGGACAAGCTGCCGGCCGAGAACAGCCTGGTCGAGGAGTTCGGGGTCAGTCGGACGGTGGTACGGGAGGCTGTTTCGCGACTGCAGGCCGCCGGGCTGGTGGAGACATTCCAGGGGCGTGGGTCTTTTGTGTTGCAGGTACCTGAGCGGACCTCCGGGCTGCGGGAGGTGCGGTCGCATCAGGACGTGCTGGAGTTGATGGACTTCCGGATCGGAGTGGAGAGCGAGGCCGCGGGATTGGCGGCTGGGCGGCGGAGTGCGCATCAGTTGAAGGGGATCGAGCGGGCGCTGGACGAGTTCCGGCGGATCGGGGACGACCCGAGCCGATCCGTGGAGGCGGACTTCGCGTTCCACCTCAAGGTTGCGGTTGCCTCGGGCAACCGGTTCTACTCCGACCTGATCGCCTCGCTCGGGCCGATGATGATCATGCTGCCGCGGACCCGGCTCGATCCGGCGTACGAGATGTCCGACCCGGACCACCTCACCCGCGTCGTGCACGAGCACGAGAACATCTACACCGCGGTCGCCCGTTCCGACCCCGAGGCGGCCCGGGCTGCGGCGCGGGTGCACCTGGCGAACACGCGCGAACGGCTCTCGTGATGTTCTCACTCGATCAGTTGAGCGCCTTCGTGGCCGTCGCCGAGGAACTTCACTTCGGCCGTGCCGCCGAGCGACTGAACATGACCCAGCCGCCGTTGAGCCGGCAGGTGCAGAAGCTCGAACGCGCCGTGGGCGTCCAGTTGCTCGAGCGGGACAACCGCCGGGTGGCGCTCACCGAAGCGGGCCAGGCGTTCCTGACCGAGGCGCGCCGCCTGCTCGCGCTGGTCGAGACCGCGGGCGATCTGGCCCGCCGGGTCGACCAGGGCGCGGCCGGGACGCTGCGCCTGGGTTTCACCGCCACCTCGGCGATCCGTACTCTCGGGCCCTTGCTCCGGCGGATGTCCGAGGAGTTGCCCGGTGTCGACGTGATCCTGCATGAACGGGTGACGCCCGGACAGATCGACGGTCTGCTCCGCGGTGAGCTGGATCTCGGGCTGGGCCGGCCGCCGTTCGATACCCGGGTGCTCGACTCGCGCATCGTGTTCCGCGAGCCGCTGTGTGCCGTTGTCCCGGGCAACCATCGGCTCGCGCTGCTCGGCCGGCCGCTCACCCCGGCCGACTTCGCCGGCGAACAGGTGATCAGCTACTCCCCGACCCAGGCGCGCTACTTCCACGAACTGACGGTCCGGTTCCTGGCCGACGCCCATCCCCGGATCGAGCAGCGGGTCCAGCAGATCCTCACCGTGATCCTGCTGGTCGCGGCCGGTCGCGGGGTCGCCCTCGTCCCCGCCTCGGCGCGCAGCCTCGGCGTTGAGGGAGTGACGTACTGCGACGTCGGCGTACCGGGTGAGCCCGTAGAACTCCACGCAATCTGGAACCGCGACACCACCAACCCAGTCGTGCACCGGGTGCTCGCGATGCTCCCGCCCCTTCCCCCGCCGGAGGCGGGTGATGTTTGATGCTCTCCGAGCATCACTAGATCCAAAAATGCTCTTGGACAGGTATCCACAATGGTTCCTACGCTGCTGCACGTGACCCACTACTCCCCCGCCGAACTGGCCGCTCAGCTCAAGACCGGACTGCTGTCCTTCCCGGTCACGCACTTCAACCCTGACCTGAGCTTCCACGAGGCCGGCTACCGCGAGCACCTGTCCTGGCTGAGCCAGTACGACGTCGCCGGCCTGTTCGCCGCGGGTGGCACCGGCGAGGGCTTCTCACTCACCTCGGCGGAGATCGACACCGTCGTGCGGACGGCGGTGTCCGAGGTGAACGGCAAGGTTCCGGTGATCGCGCCCGCCACCGGCGGTACGGCGACCGCGATCGCCCAGGCCCAGGCCGCGGAGTCAGCCGGCGCGGACGGTGTGCTCCTGTTGCCGCCGTACCTGACCGAGGCGGGTCAGCGTGGTTTGATCGAGCACGTGTCGGCCGTCTGCCGCAGTACCAGCCTCGGAGTCACCGTCTACAGTCGCGCGAACGCGATCCTGACCGACGTCACCGTCGCCGCGCTCGCCGACCGCAACCCGAACCTGGTCTGCCTGAAGGACGGCGTCGGCAACATCGAGATGATGACCCGCACGTACGCGCGGGTCGGCGATCGGCTCACGTACATCGGCGGCCTGCCGACGGCCGAGACGTTCGCGCTGCCGTTGCTGCAGCTCGGCGTGAGCACGTACTCGTCGGCGATCTTCAACTTCGTGCCGGAGTTCGCGCTCGGCTTCTACGCCGACGTGCTCACCCAGGACCGTGACGCCGTCTACCGCAAGCTGAACGAGTTCGTCCTGCCCTACCTGGACATCCGCGACCGGACGAAGGGGTACGCCGTCTCGATCGTGAAGGCCGGCGTGACCGCGATCGGCCGCTCCGCCGGTCCGGTCCGTCCGCCACTCCAGGACCTGAGCACGGAAGAGCTGGCTCAGCTGACCGACCTGATCGGCAAGATCAAGTGACCCCGATGATCGCGTCCGTCGAGGTCGTGCCCGTCGCCGGGTACGACAGCATGCTGCTCAACCTGAGCGGCGCGCACGGACCGTTCTTCACCCGCAACGTGGTGATCGTGACCGACAACTCCGGCAACACCGGTCTCGGCGAGGTCCCTGGCGGCGAGAAGATCGCGTCCACCATCCGCGAGGCCGCAGCGCACCTGCAAGGCCAGGAGATCGCCCGCCATCGCCAACTGCTGCGGCAGGTCAGTCAGGACTTTGCGGACCGCGACTCCGGTGGCCGGGGCCTACAGACCTTCGACTTGCGTACGACGGTTCACGCGGTGACCGGGCTTGAGTCGGCACTCCTCGACCTGTTGGGCCAACACCTCGGCGTACCGGTCGCTGAGCTGTTGGGCGAGGGACAGCAGCGCTCGGCCGTGCCGGTGCTCGGTTACCTCTTCTACGTCGGCGATCCGGCGCGCACCGACCTGCCGTATCCGACGGACGACAACGGTCCGGATCGGTGGTCGCAGTTGCGGCGGCAGCCGGCGTTGACCCCCGACGCGGTCGTCGCGCTCGCGGAGGCGGCTCAGGAGCGGTACGGGTTCGCGGACTTCAAGCTGAAGGGCGGCGTCTTCGACGCTCACGTCGAGATCGACGCCGTACGCGCGCTGTCCAGACGGTTCCCATCCGCACGGATCACCGTTGATCCGAACGGCGCCTGGCTGGTCCGCGAGGCGATCGCGGTGTGCTCGGGGCTGGACGACGTACTCGCGTACGTCGAGGATCCGTGCGGCGCCGAGCCCGGATTCTCCGGTCGGGAGACGATGGCCGAGTTCAAGCGGGCGACCGGGCTGCGGACGGCGACGAACATGATCGCGACCGACTGGCGCGAACTGGCGCACGCCATCCGGATCGACGCGGTCGACATCCCGCTGGCGGATCCGCACTTCTGGACGATGGCCGGATCGGTCCGGGTCGCGCAGTTGTGCAACGACTTCGGGCTGACCTGGGGTTCGCACTCGAACAATCACTTCGACATCTCGCTCGCGATGTTCACCCAGGTCGGCGCGGCCGCGCCCGGCGACATCACCGCCCTCGACACGCACTGGATCTGGCAGGACGGCCAGGCGCTGACCAAGGAGCCACTGCAGATCGTCGGCGGCGAGATCGCCGTACCCACTCGTCCGGGTCTCGGCGTCGAACTGAACCACGAAGCTCTGGCCGCAGCCCACGAGCTCTATCTACGCCACGGCCTCGGGGCCCGCGACGACGCGATCGCCATGCAATACCTGATCGACGGCTGGAGTTTCGACCCGAAACGGCCCTGTTTGGTGCGTTGATGTTCACCTGGCGTTGCGCGGGATAGGTTTCGATCGGGTTGTCGTCTCGATCTAGGAGTCCGGAACACCGGTGGCTGGACTGTCCGCGATCAACGTGACCGGTCGGCACAGTGCGGTCGCGCTGGTGGACAACGTCGCGACCACGCCGGCCCGGGTGTTCGATCTCAAGATCAACAGCAAGCCGACGTCGGTGAGTGTCGACGGGATGACGATCCTGCGCCGACCGGACGGTACGCCGTACAACGGTGCCGACTTCGACGGTGAAGGGCTGGTCGTCGAGCGAGGCGACCGGACCATCCTCGCGACTTCCGAGCGGGTGGACTGCTTCCGGGTGGGCGGCGGCAGCTGTATCTGATGTCGGACGACAACAACGGCGCGACCCAGATCACCCGGTTCTACTCGCTGGCGGTCGACCTGCACTGACCGACGCGTCACAATGTGTGAATGCGCGTGATCGTGGTGGGTGCCGGCGTGATCGGGCTCAGTTGTGCGGTCCGGCTCGCCGAGGGTGGGTACGAGGTGGCGGTGTTCGCGCGCGATCTGCCGCTGGAGACGACGTCGGCGGTGGCGGCCGCGCTGTGGTACCCGTACCTGTCGGCGCCCGAGGACCGCGTCACCGCCTGGTCCAGGACGACGTACGAGGAGTTCGCGAAGCTGGCGGAGCTCGAGCCGTCGGTGCGGATGCAGCACGGGCGCGAGTTCCTGGTCGAACGGACGCCGGATCCGCGCTGGGCCGAGGTACTGCCTGATCTGGCCCGGGTGCCGTCGCCGCCCACCGGGTTCGCCGACGGGTGGTCGTTCACCTCGCCGGTGGTCGATATGCCGGTCTACCTGCAGGCGCTGGTCAAGCGGCTCGAGTCGGCCGGCGGGACGCTGACCCGCTCGGCGCTGTCCGCCCTGCCGACCGCGGCCGACCTCGTGATCAACTGCACCGGCCTCGGCGCCCGGCTGACCGCCGGCGACCCGACCGTGACGCCGGTCCGCGGCCAGGTGATGACGGTCGAGCAGTGCGGTCTGAGCGAGTGGCTGATCGCGGACCGCGCCCCGCACGAACTGACGTACGTCGTCCCGCGCGAGAAGGACGTCGTCGTCGGAGGCACGAGCCAGCCCGGCGACTGGAATCTGGCCGTCGACCCCGAGATCAGCGACCAGATCCTCACGCGCGCCGCCGAGCTCGTTCCCCAACTCCGTAAGGCGAAGATCCTGCACCAGCGCGTCGGCCTTCGTCCCGCGCGTCCCACGATCCGCTGCGAACTCGTCCGTACTCGCGCCGGCGAACCCATCATCCATTGCTACGGCCACGGCGGCTCCGGCGTCACCCTGTCGTGGGGCTGCGCAGATGAGGTCTTCGAGCTTGTCCAAGGTGTCTGACCGGCCGATCATCCTCGACGGCGGTCTGTCGAACGCCCTCGAGGATCGGGGGCACGACCTCTCGGATGCGTTGTGGTCGGCGCGGTTGCTGAGGGACGCACCGGCGGAGATTGCAGCGGTGCATCGCGCGTACTACGAGGCCGGGGCGATGGTGGCTACGACGGCCAGCTATCAGGCGAGTGTGGTCGGCTTCGAGCGCGCCGGGGTGTCGCGGGCTGAGGCGGAACGGCTGATCGGTGACAGCGTGCGGATCGCGCGCGGGGTGCGCGACGAGTTCGGCGGCGACAGGCTGGTGGCCGCTTCGGTGGGACCGTACGGCGCGATGCTCGCGGACGGGTCGGAGTATCGCGGCCGGTACGGCGTGAGCCCTGCTGTGCTGCGTGATTTCCACGGACCGCGACTGGAGTTGCTGATCGACGCCGGCCCCGATCTGCTCGCGATCGAGACAATCCCTGATGTGGACGAAGCCGAAGTGCTGGTCGAGCTTGTGCGCGAGTTGAACTTCCCGGCGTGGTTCTCGTACTCGATCGCGGGCTCGCACACCCGAGCCGGACAACCCTTGCCCGACGCGTTCGCCACCGCCGCCATCTCTCAAGTGGTTGCTGTAGGCATCAACTGCTGCACCCCGGACGACGTCCAGGCCGCCGTCGAGACGGCCGTCGCGGTCACCGGCAAACCCGCGATCGCCTACCCCAACAGCGGGGAGTCGTGGGATGCGGGCGGGCGCCGCTGGACGGGCGACCCCGCCGACCCCACGACTCTCGCATCCGGGTGGCTCGCGGCGGGAGCGACGTACGTCGGCGGCTGCTGCCGGGTCGGCCCGGCCGACATCCGCGCCCTGGCGAACGCGCTAGACGCCTAGGACCTGGCAGAGGAGATCGAGGGCGCCGGGGTAGGCGTGGTCGGGCGGGGTGCCGTAGCCGACGATGACTGCCTGGCGGGTGGATCGGGTGGGGTTGACGTGGTAGTTGCTGAGGGTGGCGAGGCCGAGGCCCTGGCGGGCGGCGCGGGTGACGATGTCGTCGGCGTCGGCGGGTACGTCGAGGAGGACGTGCAGGCCGGCCGAGATACCGGCGACCTTGACGTCGGGGGCCCGGACGGCGAGCAGTTCGACCAAACGATCGCGACGTCGGCGGTAGTGCAGGCGGGAGCGCCGTACGTGCCGGTCGTAGTGGCCGGAGGCAATGAATTCCGCGAGCGTCAGCTGGTCGAGCGTCGCGGTCTGGAAGTCCGCGGTCCGCTTGGCTGCGATCACCGGCTCGATCAGTCGCTGCGGCAACACCATCCAAGCGAGTCGGAGGCCCGGCGCGAGACTCTTGCTCGCCGTCCCCGTGTACACGACCCGCTCGGGGTCCAAGGCCTGCAGCGCACCCACCGCCTGCCGGTCGTACCGGAACTCACCGTCGTAGTCGTCCTCGATCAGCACCGCTCCCGCATCGCGAGCCCATTCGACTGCCGCCGTACGACGCTCTGGCGCGAGCGGCACGCCCGTCGGCATCTGGTGGGCCGGTGTGAGCAAGACACCTTGACCTGTGAGCTGTGATGGCTGTGCACCCAGCTCATCGACCGGCACGGCGGCGACCTCCAAGCCACGCGCCTGGATCACGTCCCGGTGCAGGCTGTAGCCGAACTCCTCCACCGCTATCGTCGTACCGCCGAGCGCCTTGACCACTTCACTCAGCAGACTCACTGCCTGCACGTACCCGGAGCAGATCAGGATCCGCTCGGGATCGGCCCGGACCCCCCGCGCCCGGGCGAGGTAGTCGGCAAGCATCCGCCGCAGCTCGATCCGGCCGCGCGGATCCCCCAGCCCGAATGCCTCGTTGGGCGCAACGGTCAACGCCCTCCGCGCCGCGGTCAGCCACTCCCCGCGCGGAAAGGTCGCCACATCCGGTGAGCCGGGCGTCAGGTCGTAGCGGAAGTTCTTTGCCTGCGGCAACGACATGATCGGCGCCGGTGGGGTGCTGGCGCGGTTGGCGACGACGGTGCCGGACCCTTGGCGGGCGGTGAGCCAGCCCTCGGCGACAAGCTGTCCGTACGCGTCGGCCACCGTGTTGCGGGCGATGCCGAGATCCTTGGCCAGCGACCGCGACGACGGCAGCCGGGTCCCGGCGGGCAGGCGTCCGGTCCGGATCGACTCGTGCAACGCCCGGACCAGCTCGTTGCGTCCCCGGGCCGCGGCCAGATCCAGGTGAAGGTCCGCCCCGGCGGCATCCCCCGAACTCTCCATGGCACGGGACTTTATCCCGGGGTCAGATCGCTATGGCGACCTTTCCCCGGACCTTGCCTTCGGCGAGGTGGCGGAGCGCGTCCGCGGCCTGGTCGAGTGGGTACGTACGGTCGACGCTCGGCGTCACCTTGCCGGCCTCGATCAGCTCCGTCAGCCGGACCAGGTCGCTGCCGCTCTCCTTGTTGACGAACATGGTGATCCGCTGCCGCACGAACAGCGACAGGATCAGGCCGCGCAACTGCCGGTTCATGCCACCGGTCAGGCCGCCGCCGTCCTCACCACCGGTGATGACGGCCGTCCCGGTGGCGGTGAGGGCGCGCCGCAGCCGGGACAGCGTCGGGTTGCCGGCGATGTCGATGATCAGGTCGTAGCGGTTGCCTGTCGCGGCGAAGTCATCCTGGGTGTAGTCGATGACATGATCGGCGCCGAGCGATCGCACCAGGTCCAGCTTCTGCGTGCTGGCCACGCCGGTGACCTCCGCACCGAAGGCCTTCGCCAGTTGGACGGCGTAGCTGCCGACGCCGCCGGATGCCCCGGTGATCAGTACGTGCTGACCGGCCTTGATCCGGCCGATGGTGAGTGCGTCCAGGGCGGTGAGCGCTGAGATCGGGACCACGGCGGCCTGTTCGAAGGAGAGGTTGGCCGGCTTCCGGGCGAGCTTGTCCTCGCGGGCGACGGCGTACTCGGCGAAGGAGCCGGGCGCGACGCCGTACACCTCGTCGCCGGCCTTGAACGCGGTCACTGTCGGGCCGACGGCCTCGACCACGCCGGCGACATCCCGGCCCAGGACCGGGTTCCTCGGTCCGCGCAGTCCGAACGCGAGGCGGAGGAGGTACGGCGTACCCGTCATCAGGTGCCAGGTCCCGCGGTCGACACCGGCCGCGTGCACCCGGACGAGGACCTCGTTGCCGGTGATCCGCGGAATGGCGATCTGGTCCTGGCGCAGGACGCCGGCATCGCCGTACCGGTCCTGGACGATCGCTCGCATGGTCATGACCCTCCCCTTTCGTACTTAGTACGGCAACTGTACCGTACTTTGTACGAAACTGCTATGGTCCGGGGATGGAATCGCCTGACAAGCCACGGGAACGGCTCCGGCTCAGCCGGGAGCGGGTGCTGCGGGCCGCCGTCGAGGTCGCCGACGCGGGCGGGATCGGGGCGCTCACGATCCGCTCGCTGGCCCTCGAGCTCGGCGCCAAGCCGATGTCGGTCTACTACCACGTGGCCAACAAGGAGGAGATCCTCGACGGCATCGTCGACGTGGTCTTCAGCGAGATCGAGCTCCCGGCGGCCGACGGCGACTGGCAGGCGGAGCTGCGCCGGCGCGCCGCGTCGGCCCGTCAGGTGCTGCGGCGGCATCGGTGGGCGATCGGGCTCCTGGAGTCCCGGACCACCCCCGGCCCGGCGACGCTGCGCCACCACGACGCGGTCATCGCCACCCTGCGCGCGGCGGGCTTCTCACTGGAGATGACCGCGCACGCGTACGCCCTGATCGACAGCTACACGTACGGCTTCGCACTCCAGGAGGCCGGCCTGCCGTTCGAGGGCCCCGACACCGTGGCCCCCGTCGCCGACTCGATCATGAAGCACTTCACCGCCGGCGACTATCCGCACCTCGTCGAAATGGCCACCGGCTATTACTTCAAGACCACCTACGACTTCGCCGACGAATTCGACTTCGGCCTCACCCTCATCCTCGAAGGCCTGGCCAAGTCACTCCCCCACTGACTATCCGGCGGTGGTGGATTCGGGCGTATTGTCGGTGGATGGAGTGGCTTTTGCTTGTGGCCCTGGGTGGGGTAATTGCGGTTGGCGGGCGCCGCCTGTGGGACCGGCGGGCGGCGCGGCGGGCGGATGCGGCCGATGTGCTGCAGATCAGGAAAGTCGCCGAAGAGGACATCACCCTGCTCGGCGAGGAATTGTCGCGGCTGGGGGTGGATGTCGAAGGGCATGAACTCGACGCTGCGACGCGACGTGATTACCAAACGGCGCTGGATGCCTACGAATCCGCGCAATCGGCCGTCAAGGAACTGAAGACGGCCGATGCGATCAGCACGATTACCGACACGCTGGCCACCGGGCGTTACGCCATGACATGTGTTCGTGCCCGGGTGGCCGGCGTCGACGTACCCGAGCGACGAGTTCCGTGTTTCTTCAATCCGCAGCACGGGCCGTCGACCACCGATGTCGTGTGGACGCAACCGCGGCGCGGGACTCGCACGGTGCCGGCGTGTGCGCAGGACGCGGCTCGTGTGGGCGCCGGTGCGCAACCTGAGATCCGCTACGTGAAACTCGACTCCCGCCAGGTCCCGTACTGGGAGGCCGGCCGGGCGTTCGCGCCGTACGGCCTGGGCTACTTCGCCGGAGCGGGAGGAGGCGCGACGTACATCGCCTTGGCGGGCTTCGCCGGCCCAACCGACGCCCACAGCGGCTGGGGCGAGAGCTGGGGCGGGGGCGGCGGGCACGGCATGGGCGGGCACGACGGCGGCGGTCACGGCGGTCACGACGGAGGTGCTCACGACGGCGGCTTCGACGGGGGCGGATACGGCGGCGGCGACAATTAGCGTGCCGTTTGACAGCAGCGGCGCTCCAGAGGATGGTGACCAGCCTGGGGCGCATGCGGCGCGCCCCGCCCACTGGAGGGGAGTGCGCGGGGCGGACCCGCAACCAGGGGCGTCCGGGTTCAGGCGGATTTCACCTCGCGGTGGAGTAGCCGTAGGAGACCGAGGGCGAGGGGCAGGAGCACCCAGATCGTCCCGGCGACCGCGAGGTGCGCCCAGTCGTCACCGTGGAACGTCTGCTGTTCGAAGGCCGGTGCCATGGCGGTGTTGAGGTCGAGCCAGGGCGCGGCGTTCTCGAGAGCGCCCACCATCGAGAAGAGCACACTCCACGCGATCGGGATCACGTAGTACAACACGATGGCGGCCGCGGTGTTCATCAGCAGCATTCCGAAGGCGAAGCCCTGCAGGATGCCGATCAGCTGCACGGCGAAGAAGTCGCGGACGTTGGCTGCTCCGACGTTCCAGGTGCCCGCGCCGTCCATGAACGCCATGCCGGCCAGGTTGCTGAGGGCTGCGACGCCGAGTGCCACAACCACGGCGAGCAGACCGACCAGGGTCACGGCGACCAGTTTGGCGACGGCGACGCGGATCCTGCTCGGCTCGAGGGTGAAGGTGACCAGGCCGGTGCGCTGGCTCCACTCCGCGGTGACCGCGAGGATGCCGAGCACCGGGAGCAGGATGCTCTGCGGGGTTGCCGTCGCGCCGATGAAGTTCAGGAACGTCAGTTGGTCCGGATCGGCGACGAACAGGAACACGACGATGACGGCGACCGTGATGAGACCGATGGCGGTGAGCAGCCAGAAGCCGGCCCGGGTGTCGACGAGCTTGCGCAGTTCGACGCGCAGCAGACGGCTGAAGGGTACGGGCGTGACGCCGGGATCTGGTGACACTTCGAGGTGGAACGGTGCTGGGTGGGTCGCGGTACTCATGCGGTGACCTTCTCTCGTGCGTCGTCAGCGGTGAGCTGCAGGAACATGTCCTCGAGTCCGGCGCCGTCCGCGCCACGCAACTCGGTGACGACGACGCCGTGGTGTGCGGTGGCCGTGGCGATCTGCTCGCGGGTGGCCTCCACGACGTACGCGCCGTCCGGGGTGGTTCGGTAGGTGTAACCGGCGATGTCGAGGCAGCGTGCCAAGGCGTCCGGTTCCAGGCCGCGGACAAGGGTGCCAGCGGCGTTCAAGAGTTCCGCCTTGCTGCCATCGGCGACGATGACACCGCGACCGATGACGACGAGGTGGTCGGCGATGACCTCGATCTCGTGCAGGAGGTGCGAGGACAGCAGGACCGTTCCGCCTCGGTCGGCGAAACTCTTGAGCAGCCCGCGCATCCAGTGGATGCCGGCCGGGTCGAGTCCGTTGGCGGGCTCGTCGAGGATCAGCACCTGCGGGTCGCCGAGCAGGGCGTGTGCGATGCCGAGCCGTTGGCGCATGCCGAGGGAGTAGTTGCCGACCCGGCGGTCGCCCTCGTCGCCGGACAGGCCGACGAGTCCGAGCATCTCGTCCACCCGTTGGCGGCGAAGGCCCATGACGGTGGCGCCGAGGCGAAGGATCTCGCGCCCGGTCCGCCCGGTGTGCTGCGCGGAGGCGTCGAGGAGGACCCCGACGTGCCTGCCCGGGTTGGGGAGGTCGGCGTACGGGACGCCGAGGATGGTGCTGCGACCGGCGGACGGCGGGGTCAGGCCGGTCATCATGCGCATCGTGGTCGACTTGCCGGCCCCGTTGGGACCGAGGAAGCCGGTCACGGATCCGGGCCGCGCCCGGAAGGACACGCGGTCGACGGATTGGTGTGCGCCGTAGCGCTTGCTGAGTTCTTCGACTGTGATCATGAGGTCGAGCCTGGGCCTGAGCACCGGACCGGCACATCGGCCGCAGTGCCATGACCGCAAACCACGGGATAGACCTGTGCAGTCCGCGGTAGGGGTCGGGCCGGACCGCGGTCCCTGCCCTGAACCACGCACCTCCCGTACCGTGGGCCAGGTGGACGCCATCCAAGCCGCGCCACCACCTCCGCTGAGCCGCTGGCAGTCGACGTGGCGCTACAGCTTCGCCATCATCACCGGCGCCGGCTTCTGGATCGCGAGCTACTACACCACGTACGTCGGGGAGGTCCGTGCGCTCTGGGCCATCGATCTGCTGCTCGGAGCCGTCAGCGTGGTTCTGATGCGCTGGAGACGGCGCAGTCCGCTGATCGTTGCCCTGATCGTCAATGTCTTCGGCTCCTTCTCCACGGCCGCGTCGGGGGCGGTGGTCGTCACCACGGTGTCCTTGGCCACTCGCCGGCGGTGGCGCGAGATCGTACCGGTCGCCGTGGTGGGGTTCATCGCCTCGATCGTCTTCTTCGAGACCCATCCCGGTGCCGACGATTCGCTGCTCTTCTCGCTCTTGTTCACGGTCGTCTTCGTGAGCGCCGTGATCGCTCCCGGCATGTACATCGGCGCCCGTCGCGACCTGCTGGCCACCCTGCGGGAACGCGCCGACCGCGCGGAACGGGAGCAGAGCCTGCGGGTCGCGCAGGCGCAGGCCACCGAGCGGGCCCGGATCGCCCGTGAAATGCACGACGCACTGGCCCATCGACTGTCGCTCGTGGCGTTGCACGCGGGCGCGCTGGAGTACTGCCGAGGGCTGAGCGAAGCCGAGGTGGCCCGAGCGGCCGCCATCACTCGCAAGAGCGCCCACCTCGCTCTGCAGGACCTGCACGCGATCCTCGGAGTTCTGCGTACGCTCGAAACCGATCCATCACCCGAACGTCCGCAACCGACGCTGGCCGACCTTCCGGCGCTGGTCCAGGAGGCCATCGGATCCGGCACGAGAGTCCGGTTGCACAACCAGGTCGGCAACCTGGCGGAGACGCCCGACGCGCTCGGGCGCGGCGCGTACCGGATGATCCAGGAGAGCTTGACGAATGCTCGCAAGCACGCACCGGACACCGCGGTCGACGTGACGCTCAGCGGTCGAGCGGGTGGGCAGCTGATGCTCGAGGTACGCAACCCGCTGCGGCTCGGCTCCACAGTGAGCGCGACGCCCGGCTCTGGTCTCGGCCTGCTCGGACTGACCGAGCGCGCCGAGCTGATCGGTGGCCGCCTCGAGCACCTGAGCTCCGACGGAGTCTTCGTGGTCCGCGCCTGGCTGCCGTGGCCGGCATGACGAATCCTGCCGGTGAGTCGGTCCGGGTCGTGATCATCGACGACGACGCGTTGGTGCGCACCGCACTTGCGATGATTCTGCGTGACGACGCCACGATCGAACTGGCCGGCGAAGCAGACGACGGCGAGTCCGGGCTCGAACTCGTCGCGCGGGTGGCGCCAGACGTCGTACTGATGGACATCCGGATGCCACGACTCGACGGCCTCGAAGCCCTCGCCCGGCTGATGGGTCGACCGGCACCGCCCAAAGTGATCGTGCTGACGACGTTCGACGCCGACGACTACGTACTGCGGGCACTCCGCGGCGGAGCCAGCGGGTTCTTGCTCAAACACACGCCACCCGCGGAGATCGTCGAGGCGGTGCACAAGGTCGCCGCGGGCGACCACACGCTCTCCCCCAGCGTGACCGCACAGCTGATCGCCCGGCTGGGTGACGATGAGCCGGACACCCAGCAGGTCATCCGAGCACGGTCGTTGGCCGATACCCTCACCGACCGCGAACGCGAGGTGGCCATCGCGGTCGGCGAAGGCAAGGTCAACGCGCAGATCGCCGAAGAGCTCTACCTGAGCATGGCCACCGTCAAGGCGCACGTCTCGCGCATCATGGTGAAGCTCGAAGCCACCAACCGCGTGCAGATCGCCAACCGCATCCACGACGCCGATCTGCTCTGATCAGCTCTGCCGAGCACTGGATTATGTAGTGGGACTAGACCACTGTGAGGTGTGGATACAACTGCTGTACTGCCGCACGGCTACACCGTGCGGGCACCTGAGCCGACCGACGCCGAGGCATTGTTCGACATGCTTGCGGCCTACAACACGCGCTTGATCGGATTCGCGGACGGGACGGTGGAGGAAGTCGCCGACCGTATCGTCGAGCCGGGTTTCGAGCGCGGCACCGACGGCTTCCTGGTGCTCGCCGGCGACAGTCTGCCGGTGGGATACGGCACCACGTTCGGCAAGGGCGACCGGCAGGTCGTCGGGATCCAGGTGTGGTCGCAGCAGCCGGCGGTCGCCGATTGGCTGTTCGAGCGGACGATGCACCGCGCTCGGGAGATGGGGCGCGAGAGCGGCCATACCGAGATCACCGTCGACACCGACATCTATCGCGCCGACGAAGCACAGCGGGCACTGCTGTCCGATCACGATTTCACTGCGAGTGCGACGTACCACCGGATGCGGATCGATCACACCGACCCGGTCGCCGCCCCGGCGGTGCCGGCCGGGGTGGTGGTCCGGCGCGGAGCCTTCGACGATGTCACTCGCCGGACCGCGCACGAGGTCATCATCGAGTGCCTTCGCGGCCAGTTCGGCTACGTCGTCCGCCCGCACGAGGAGTGGGTCGAGTACCTCGATGCCACGTCCACGTTCGACTGGTCCCAGGTCACCCTGCTCGAGATCGACGGGCGCGCGGTCGCGATCCGCCTGTGCGACGACGACCACGTCGAGACCGAGAACTGCGGGTACATCCGCGTTCTCGGCGTACTCGAGGAGTTCCGCGGGCGAGGTCTGGCGAAGTTCCTGCTCCGGGACGCCTTCGCCGCCGACGCGGACGAAGGCCGCGCCGGCACCATCCTCAACGTCGACACCAACAACCCGACCCCGGCCCTCGGCCTCTACCTGTCCGTCGGCATGACCCCCACCCTCGTGAGCGAAGGCTGGCGCCGCGTGCTCCCGGTCAACTAGGTGTCTCTACCAGGTGTGCGCGACGTCGACGACGATCCGGCTGCCGGAGCCCGGGCCGGCGAGGGTGAAGACGCGGAACGGCAGCCGGGCGCGGACTCCGAGCCCGACCCAGGCCGCACCCTCGGTGCTCCCGGCGTACTCGATCTGCCGGAAGGTCCGGTAGCCGGTCACGTCGGTCTCGCGCGGCTCGAAAGCCCAGTGGCCGGCTGCGTCCATCTCCTGCACGCCGAGCATGATCTCGAGCTTGGCGCCCCCACGGAGCGGGACGAGGTGACCGGCTCCGGCGCGGAAGACGTTCGAGGTGTAGTGCACGCTGTACGCCGTCGGCTTCCCCGAGAGATCGAAGACGACACGGTCGAAACAGGCGTGCCGGCCCGTCCGCATCGCCTTCAACGTGGAGGTGCTCACCATGCTCTTTGCCTCCGGCAACGACCCCCAGTCGGTCGAGCAGTTGACCCTCGCCGGCGCCGTCGTACTGGCGATCGCCGGAACAGCGACCGCTCCCGCCGGTACTGCGGCGACCGCGAGCACTGCGAGCGCGGTGCGGATCGGTCGGCGAATGTGGACAGAACGCTTACTGTGAAGAGATTTCACGATGCCCCCCTTGGACACCTGGTGAGACGCCCCGTGGGGGATCGAAGTTGGTTGATCGGCTCTACCAGTTGTGAGCGACATCCACTACGACGCGGTTGGTCAGGGTGAAGACGCGGAAGGGGAGGTGGGCGCGGACGCCGACGCCGATCGTGGTCTGCCCCTCGAAACTGCCGGCGTTCGCGACCTGCCGGAAGGTTCGGTAGGCGAGCACGAGAGTCAGTTCGTCGTGGTCGGCGGGGTTGTAGGTGCTGCGGCCGGCAGCGTCGTGGGAAGGGACCGAGAGGACGATCTCCAGCTTGGCGTCGCCGCGGAGTGGCACGAAGTCACCTCGCCCCAGGGTGACGATGTTCTTCACGTAGTGCACGAGGCGCCAGGACGGCCGGCCTGTGACGTCGAACACGATGCGGTCGAAGGAGGTGTGCCGGCCGGTCCGGACGTTCGTCAGCAGTCCGGAACCGCCGTACTCGCTTGCCTCAGGCAATAATCCCCATTCGGTACGGCCCGTGCTCACAGCTGTTGTCGTCTTCATCGTGGAGTCCCCCTCAGACACCTGCTAGATGCGGTTCTCGCGCCTGAAGTTCAGCTGGCGGCCCGGTGATTTCCCGTGCCTGAACGCCCACCGACCGCGACCAGCCGGATTGGCCCCTGGATCCTGGTGGGAAGTGGACCACGTGGCTGGGCCGGTTCGGTCATAGCGTGGGGGTATGAGTACATCGACGACGCGGCGGGTGAAGCTCGCCAATCTGGTTCCCGATTTCTACAAGGCGATGATCGACCTGGATGCGGTCTCCGACCGGGGGCTGGATCCGAAGCTGGCGCATCTGGTGCGGGTTCGGGCCTCGCAGATCAACGGGTGTGCGTACTGCACCGACATGCACTCGCTCGACCTGCTGCAGTTCGGTGAGGACCAGCAGCAGCGGATCACTCTGCTGCCGGTGTGGCGGGAGGCGAAGAAGTTCTACACCGAGCAGGAGCAGGCGGCGCTGGTACTGACCGAGGCGATCACGCTGGTGAGCATCGACCACGTGCCGGACGAGGCGTACGACGGTGCCGCGGCGGTCTTCGACGAGAAGGACCTGGCCCAGTTGATCGCGCTGATCATCACCATCAACATGTGGACCCGGGTCGGCGTCACCGGCCGGATGGAGCCCGGCCACTACAAGCCGAGCTGAGCCCGCGATGACAGCATCAGCCGAAGAATTCCGCGCCCTCCATCACGGAGGCACTCCCCTGATCCTTCCGAACGCGTGGGATCCGGTCAGCGCCAGGATCGTCGCCGACGCAGGCTTCGCCGCTGTTGCCACCAGCAGCGGGGCGGTCGCCCGCGTCCTCGGGTACGACGACGGACAACTGACGCCGGCCACCGAGATGTTCACGGCGGTCGCGCGGATCGCCCGTGCAGTCGACGTACCGGTCACCGCGGACATGGAGGCCGGGTACGGCTTGCCGGCCAAGGAGTTCGTCGACCGTCTCCTCGAGGCCGGCGCGGTCGGCTGCAACCTTGAAGACTCGGTCGACGGTCAGTTGGTGGACCCGGCCCAGCAAGCCGACTACCTCGCCGAAGTCCGCGCCGCCGCCGGAGCCGACCTGGTGATCAACGCTCGTATCGACACCTTCGTCCGCCCCGGCGCTGACGGAGCCGGGGCGGTCGCGGAGGCGGTACGGCGGGGCCGGGAGTATCGCCGGGCCGGAGCCGACTGCACCTACCCGATCGCAGCTCCGACCGAGGTGCTGCCCGAACTGGTGAGCGGTATCGGCGGACCGCTCAATGCCCACGCAGCGCCCGGCGGCCCGACGGCTGCCGAGCTGATCACTGCGGGAGCCACCCGGATCTCGTACGGCACCAGCCTGCACAGGTATCTGATGGACAACCTGCGGGACCTGCTCCCAAAGCTGGCGTAGAAGTGCCTTGGTCTATGCATGACCTCTCAGCGCATAGACCAAGGCCCAGTCCTGGTCGTTGGCGAGCGGATCCGCCACGTGGGCAGGCTGTCCGTTCACGCAGCTGGGGTAGACGAACGCGCAGGTCGCCGAGCCGTCCGCCTCGAAGCTGACCAGATTCGCTCGAAGGATCGACTCGGTCGCCGCGTCCAGCCAGGCCGCTTGTTCCGGGTCCACGAGCTCGCGCGGCCAAGCGCCGTACACGAGCGCACTCAGCGCGGACCAGTAGTGCGGGAAGACATCGCCCCACAACCGCAGCCGCCCGAACCAGTACCCGTCCCAGTGCCGGATCGCTACGTGTCGCAGGCGTACGTCGGGCTGGTCGGCGGCGAACGCGGTCAGCCAGGGCAGGCGGCGGCTCAGCTCGGCGCCGTCGATCTCGCCGGGTGCAATCCGGTACGCCGACACCAGCAACTCGAGCAACGGCGCGACCATCGACTGCTCGTAGTTGACCTCGTGCGGCGGCAGCTCATCGCCGTACTCGATGAAGGTCCGAGCATGGCGGATGAGGTGCTCGTGCAGCCCGAGTTCGCTCAGCAGTGGACCGAGGTCGAAGGCGAGAAAGTGGTCTCCCCCGAGTTCGTAGTACCGATTAAGGATGCGTGCCGCGCCGGTTCGATCGCCCTGGCCGAGCAGGAACCGCGCGAACCACGGAAAGTTGTAGAGCCGCACATCGGTCTGGTGGATGCTGTCGTCGTGGACCGTGCCGTCCGCATCGACCACGTGCTCGCGAACGAACTGCTCGTACCCGGCGAGCGCCTCGTCCAACTCCGCCCGGTCACCCCAGCCGCGAGCGCGGACCTCTTGCAGGAGCAGAGCCATCCCGATCCGTTCGCGCGCGTCGGACCAGTCTCGCCACGCACCGGACAGCACAGTGAGCCCACTGTCGTTGTCGTAGGGCACGAACGCGTATTTGCGACTGTCCGCCAACTCCGGTCGTCGCTGCTTGGCGAGGATGAACCGGACCCGCCGCTCCGCGATCTCCTGCAGGGGTTGATGAAACAGCACGGCGATCCGCGCGGTCCGCTTGCCGTCGGTCGCCTCGACGTACCTGAGTCCTGGCTCCTCGCCAGTGATCTCACTCGCGCCTCTGAGCTGGATCGTCTCGCCGACCTCGGCAGCGAGTCGGTCGGCCTCGAGCAGCGGTTGACGATCCGCGTGGAAGGCGGGCAGGTCGTCATACCAGGCCAGCTGCCAGGTCCAGCGGTAGGACTGGTTGGGAGCCAGTGACACGGCCGGCTGACCGCCCATCGCGTGCGGTGCACGGGCGTGATCGGTGACGTGGAGGTAGATGTGACCGCGGACGTTGCTGCTCGTCCCGGGCTCGCGTGACTCGATCGAGTACGCCCAGAGCTCGCCCTCTTTCACTTGGAGGCCGAGGCCGGGACCACTGCCGTCCATCGGGACCGCCCACACCCAGGCGTCCGCCCCACCGGTCCAGACATGCGCGTGGACAGCGCCGGTGAGACTCTCCCGGCTCGACGTGTAGACATCTTGGTACGGCGTACTGATTGCGAGGGAACCGACCTCCACTTGCTCCGCCGTGGTGTTGCGGAGCTCGTAGGTCTCGGTCCACTGCTCCCCGAACCGGCGACCGACCCGCAACTCCAGTCCGCCCAACTGATAGAGCAAGTCGATCCCGGTCTGCCGCCACCGAACCAGTGCCGGGCTGTCGAACCGATGACTCCCACGATCGGTGACGACAAACCCCTTGCCCCACGCATGCAGGCTGTCGTGCACCTTTCCGGCGTCGAGCAGCACCCGCCGGCCGTCCGGATGAACGACCTGCTCAACCGCCCCGTCGTCACCGACCTGGACAGTCCCCGGACCGAATCTGAAAATCTCCACGATTCGTCAACCTATCGATGTCGAGGACCGGGTGGCGGCTTCGTCCCCCTGATGAGAACACCCTCCGAGTGGAAGGATCAGCAGCATGACCAGGGAAGAGATCGCGGAGATTCTGGCCAAGCCCTACGCGCAGCAGTTGCTGACCGGCCCCGAGCCGGCCCGCTTCGCGTACGACGGCCTGGACGGCGACCCGCGGGTGATCCCGATCGGCTTCTGGGTCGAGGGCGAGCAGATCGTGATCGCCACCGTGCCGAAGTCGGCCAAGGTGGCGGCGCTGCGGAAGAACCCGAAGGTCGCGCTCACCATCGACACCGGCGCGTTCCCGCCGAAGGTGCTCCTGCTCCGCGGCACCGCCGAGGTCGAGCTGGTCCAGGGCATCCCGGAGGGCTATCTCCAGGCCGGCCACAAGGTCATGACCGACGAGCAGTACCCGGAGTGGGAAGCCGGCGTGAAGGCCCTTTACACCGAGATGGTCGTCATCACGGTGACCCTCACCTGGGCCAAGCTCCTCGACTTCGAAACCACCATCCCCAAGGCGGTCGAAGACCTCATCAAGGAGAAGTCGGCCGGCTAGCAGTCCGCGGAGAGCCGTGGGCGAGGCGGCGTGATCGCGGGCCGGCCCCCGGAGCTTCGCCGGCCTGCTCGAGGTGGACGTACCGGCCTCCGAGAGGACCGGCGGTGACACCGTGGAGCACCACACTGAGCAGCACAGTGAGCGCCACGACGGCGACGGCCCGCTCGACCAGCGGGGTTGTGCCGAGCTCCTCGACGGCCAGCAGTGCGAACACGACCGATGCCAGGCCGCGCGGCCCGAACCAGCCCACGAACAAGACGGTCCTGCGGTCCAGCCCCGCTCCGAGCAGGGACACCGCGACCGGCGCCATCCGGACCACGGTCAGACTCAGTACGGCGTACGCGAGAAGCGCGAGGTCGAGGTTGTGAACGGCGATCGGCACCAGCGCGGCTCCGAAGAGGAACCAGACGGCGAGTGCCAGGACCTCACCGAGAAGCTCCGGTAACTCGACGGTGTCGTCCGCGTCGACAGTCGCCTCGTCGAGTGCTGCGCTGAACGCGATGCCGGCCACGAACGCCGCGATGAATCCGTTGCCGCTGAACGCCACGGCGAGGCCGAAGCTGCTCAGTGCGGCCGCCAGGGTTCCGAGCCGCCGCGCGCCCGTACCCATCCAGCGCCGTCGAGAGCCGACCGTCATCAGCCGGGCGCTCGCTGTCCCCACCGCCAGGCCGACGAGGAGACCGACCGCGAGTGCGAGCAGCGCGCCGCCTCCGTGATCGGGGGTACCGTCGTCACCTTCGATCCCGAGTTGGCCGGCGGCGACGGCCAAGGTGAACGTAACGACCGGTGTGACGATGCCGTCGTTGAGCCCACTCTCCACATTGAGTGCGCGGCGCAGACGCATGGGGATCCGGCTGTCGTTGATCACCTGTGCGCTGAGAGCGGCGTCGGTCGGAGCCAGCGTGGCGCCCACGAAGCCCGCGAGTGCCCAGGTGAAATCGTCGAAGAACCAGGCGGCCAGGAGAGAGCCCAGGATCACGGACAGGGGAAGGCCGATCGCCAGCAGCCGGCCGGGCAGGCGAATGTCTCGTCTCAGCCTCGAGAGGTTGACCCTGGCCGCGTCCGAGAACAACAGGAGCGCCAGCGTCAGCTCCGCGATCCGATGGACGGACGGGGCCTCGACGTCCACCGAGAGCGGGCCCCAGTCGGGGTTTCCCAGTGCGTAGCCGGCGACGGCGAACACGAGCGGACCGGTGATGTTCAGGCGGGCCAGGAGGTCCGAGGTCACTGCCCACGCGAGAACCAGGAGCGCCAGCACCGCGAACGTGGCCTCTGTCACCGCCCCGCCTCCGCCCTTGCGCACCGCGTACAGCTCGGACTGGCTCATCCGACTCTGACCGTCGCCGCCCGGCGGCCGCCTCATCCACCTGGGAGGGTTTGGCGCCCGGTTTCACCCCGGACGGAGGACGCGAAACCCACCGGAGCGGGGCATGCTGACGGTCTGACTCAGCTCGGTGGCGGAACGCGAGATCGGGCAACGGGGCAAAGGACAGAGAACGTGAGCGAGACGACGCGGTCATCCGGAAGCGATGGGCCTGATCCCGGCACCTCCCGCGGCAAGAGCCGAGGAGTCCGGGCATGGTGCCTCTACCTGGCCACCACTATCGGCCTTCTCTGCCTGATGGGCCGCTGGGGACTGGGTGGGGCGGTCACCGGTGTGGTCGTTGCCCTGACCGCGGGCGCTGTCACCGCCTTGGCCATCTGGGGAGTCGAAGGGCGGCGTGAGGTGCGAAGGATCGCTCGGGTCACGCTCGCCACCGGGCTGATGGCGCCGGCCGCCGTGGGCCTGATCGGAGTCTTCAATGTGGCCGGCGTCCTGGTCGTCCTGGCACTCGCGGCGACCACGCCGGCTCTGACCTCGAGAATCCCGCGACGGCAGGCAGAGGGGGGTTCCCCCGTTGATCAGCCAGAGCCGGCGGCACCTTGGGTCCCCGCGACCTCGCTCGCCGACGGTCCTGCGGGCGGACCGGCGAGCGAGCTCAGTTCCCTCGGCAACGAGGCATTGTGCCTGGCCTGGCGCCGGAGCTTCCGGCTGCTGGAGGCTGCCGCGTCGGCGGCGGAACGCTTGGCCGTCGTCGAACAGCGGCAGCAGTACCTCGACGAGTTCCAGCGGCGATCCCCGGAGGGACTCGCCGCCTGGCTCGCCTCCGGCGCACGGGCGTCCAGCAACCCGCTTCCGTTCCTAGGGGACGCCCGGCGCCAGGCAGACTGAATCGGGGCAGACCGAATCAGGCTTCTTTGACGTCCCGACCGTGCGCGGCCAGCGCCCAGATGACGAAGATGTCGATGGCGATGACGGTCAGCGCCCAGAACGGGTAGTACGGGATGAAGGTGAAGTTGGCCAGTGCGCTCAGCACAGCCAGGATGATGCCGACCACCCTCGCCCAGGTCTGGCCCGCGATGACCGCGAAGCCGGCCAGTAGCACCAGCAGGCCACCGATCAGGTGGATCCAGCCCCACGCGGTGGCGTCGAACTGGAACAGGTAGTTGCGGGTGGCCACGTAGAACTCGTTCTCGAAGAGTGCCACGAGACCGGAGAACATCTGGAAGCCTCCGGCCATGATCATCATGAGGCCGGCGAACAGTACGAACCCGACGGCCCAACTGCTGACCTCGTGTTCCTCGCCCGCCGCGTCGTACTGCGATGCTGCTGCGCCTTGTGCCACTGTCGTTCACTCCCCTGTGCTCTCCCCGATGGCTCTCCGTGATCGGATCGCTCCACGGACGATGACACCAGGCTGACCAACCACCTCGGGTCCGGCATCATCCCCAGGGGACGACTGTGACCCTGCGCTCACACCTGGAGGCTGATCGGGAAGGTCGCGATCCAGGCGATGGCGGCGACCAGCACGAGGCAGCCCGCCCCGGCCAGGATCAATCGCGGCCGGCGGCCGGTGATCTTGGTGCTCATTCCGGCGAAGAACAGGACCACGGCGTACAGGACGACGGTGAGCACATAGTCGCCGGAAATCTTGATGTCTCGGAGCACCTCGGCCGCGGAGGTCGCGGCGGCCGCGTCGAGCCGTTCGGCCTCCTGCCGCGCCGCGAGCTGGTACTGCGGCATCGCGAACGGCGTCGGCGGCGCCTCCGGATTCGTGGCCGGGCGGGTCGCCGTCCAGGCGTCGAACGCGGGCCGGAACTCCGCGCGGAAGCGCTTGGCGTAGAAGGCGGCGAGGTCGGCATCACCCTGGCGGTCCGCGTCCGCCCAGGCGATGAACGTGGCGACGTCCACCTGGCTCTGGAACTGGGCCTGGCCTTGGGCCCGGGCAGCGTCGATCCTGATCGCGTTCGTCCGGCCGGCCGCCTTGGCCTGCTCGCCGTTCCACCGGGTGGCCTGGTAACTGCTCCACGACGTCCCGAGGGCGGCGATCACCAGCAGGACGGTGACGAGCACCTCCTGCCACATCCGGCCCTGGCCGTGCTGCTCCTCAGCGGCGGTTGCCATGCTCGTCACACGGTGGTGTCACGTCGACCCCGACGAGCTTGGCCTGGGTTTCGATCAGGCCGATGGTTCGCTCCATCGCGGTCGGCTTGAGCCTGCCCACTCCCTGTCCATGGGGATGGTCGAAGAACACGAGCAGGAACAGCAGCAGGGTGATGACCACGGTCACGCTGCCCATCAGCAGGCCTTGCGTCACCGGGCCCTCGGACGAGTCGGCGAAGAACAGCATGTACACGAAGATCACCACGGAGATCGCGCCCAGGACCATCCACAAGGGCGTCGGGATGATGCCTTCCGCCCCGTGCACCCGGTCGATGCGCGCCTGCTCCCGGTCGGCGGTCTGGTCCATCCAGCGGTCGTACGCCGACTGCTCGACCGACGTCCGCGGGTTGACGGCCGAGATCGTCCGGTACATCTCCACTCCCCACGGATTGACGGAGTTCCCGAGCGTGCCGGTATCGAGGGCATCCCACTCGACCCCGGCCACGGACCGGGCGTAACACGTCAGTTCGCCGGTGAGCTCCGCCGCGGTCTGCCGGGGCAGGAACTGGGCCGTCTGAACCTGCTGCGCCACGATCGTCGCCTCGGACTCGGCGCCGGACCGCGACTGGTCGTACGACGTGAACGACAAGAAGATGATGAAACCGAGCAGCACGGAGAACCCGGTGGCGAGCACACCGAAGACGCCCGAGGCACGGTCACCGTTGCTGAAGTAGCCGCCGTCGGGCGCCCGCCTGCGCACGAGGAGCATCGCCGTGACGGTGACCGCGGTCACGAAGACCGTGACCAGAGCCGCCCAGACGATGTTCACCTGTGCCTCCCGCCGCGGCTGTCACAAGCCGACTACTTCGCGGTTCCGGCTGCACGTCGGCGGATCGATCGTCTCTGCCGCGGGCGAAGCGAACCTCACCCCGCGCGGATGAACCTCCGGCGGTCAGGACCACCATTTCTGACGCTGTGCCAGCGCGTCAGCTGTCTGATGGGTGGTGTCGAGCGAGTCCAAGGCGGAGATGGACTGCTCGTCGAGTTCGAAGTCGAAGACGTCGAAGTTCGCTTCGATGCGTTCGCGGTGGGTCGACTTGGGGATGACCGAGAGACCCTTCTGGATCGCCCACCGGATCAGGACCTGAGCCGGCGTACGTCCAGCGGCGGACGCGATCCGCTCGACGGCCGGATCCCCGAGGTGCCGCCCGGTTCCCAGCGGGCTGTACGCCTGGGAGACCACGCCCGCGTCCGCACCCGCTTCGACCAAAGCCCGGCGGTAGTCGAACGGGCTGAACAGGATCTGGTTGACCGCCGGCTGGATCTGGCTCACCTTCAGGAGCTCCTGGAGCTCCGCGGCGCCGAAGTTCGAGATCCCGACGCCCTTGGTCAGCCCGGCTTCACTCGCCGCCTCCATCCCGGCCCAGGCCCACGTCGGTCCGCCCTGCGGCCAGTGGATGAGATAGAGATCGAGGTAGTCGGTGCCGAGCCGCGCCAGGCTCTTCTCCGCCTCGACCCGCGGGTCCTTGCCTCCCGGGTAGAACTTCGTCGTGAGGAAGATGTCCTCGCGCGGTACGCCGCTGTTCCGGATCGCCCGTCCCACACTCGACTCGTTCCCATACGCCTGGGCGGTGTCGATCAGCCGGTAGCCCAGCTCGAGCGCCCAGGCGACCGCCCGCTCACACTCCCGTCCGTCCCGGACCTGCCAGACCCCCAGGCCCAGCACAGGAATCTCCGTACCATTCGAGAGCGTTCGGGTCAGCTGAGGGCTCATGCACCCCTTGTATCAGCCGGCTCAGCGATCCGGCCAGATCGAGTCGAGGGTGTGAAGGGTCGTGGTGACCTGGACGGGTGCGGTGGCGTGAGGACGATTCCCCGGTCGGTGGGCAGGTAGCAGCGCGAGAGCGAGACTTCGCCGTCGTTGGCGAAGAGCTCCAGCGAGGTTCCGGTCGACGAGGAGCTGGACGGCTACTCGGCTTCTTGTGGACTGGTGGTGAGAACTTGGTCGCCACCGGGCTTGACCGTGCCGGACCAGTGGCTGGTGCCCGATCGCAGGCTCGCGAGCTCACGGATCGGATGACGGAAGAGGTGCGGCGTCCGTCGACCGTCCGCAGGGTGAGTTCACACGCGAACGTGACCTGCTGGTTGAACGGCATGTCGGGATAGCCGCCGTCCCGCATCCACGCGGCCTGGATCCGGCGGCCGTCGCCGGTCTCGGTGTTGTTCCAGGTCTGGGTGGCGTAGAAGCTCAGGCCGGCGTCGGACAGCACCTGCTCGGACTCCTCGGTGAAGCTCGTCCCGTCGAAGTCACCCACCGAATACTTCCCGTCGGGGCACTGGCCCAGGTTGTCGTTGCGCGACCAGAAGGCGACCATCGGTGGGGTGGCCGGGTCGTCCGACAGCCCGGAGGTGTTGCCGTAGTCGATCACCACCGATCCGGACTGCACGCCGGCGTCGAGTGACTCCTCGAAGAATGCGGGCAGCAGTTCGGTCCAGTGGACCAGGTCGTTGCTGACGGCATGGATCCAGCACTTGTTCCATCGCTGGGCGAACAGGTGGTACTCCCCCTCGTAGTACACCAGTCCGTTCAGGTCGTTCAGCCAGCCTTCCTGGCGCATCCCCGGGTTGAGCCGGTCCATCACGAACTGCCGCGCCGTGAAGTGGTATTGCGGCCGCCATGTCTCGCCGTACAACGGCTGCGTCGAGACAGGCGGTACCTCGGGATGGTCGGTCTGCTCCTTGTCCTCGGTCAGCTCTGGCCACGGAGGTCGCGGATGAGGGCCTGCGACTGGGCGAGGTGGTCGGCCGCGAGCCGCTCGGCCTCGGCGACGTCGCGATTCTCGATCGCGGTGTACAGCTCCAGGTGCTGGCCCGCGACCGCGATCAGATCGTCGTGCTGCGCCATCAGCCAGCGCATGCGGCTGCGCAGCGGACGTTCGATCTCGACCAGGAGCTCGTTGGAGGCCAACTCCGTCACGATCTCGTGGAAGTCGGCAGCCTTCCGCCGGGCGACGACCGCGTTGCCGGCGCGCGCCGCGGCGAGCTGCTGGTCCAGGGTCTGCCGGAGCCGGTCGAGCCCTTCGCGGGTGCGGCGTTCCGCCGCGAGCCGGAACGTGAGTGGCTCGAACGCGACCCGGACCTCGTTGAGATCGGCGATGTCGGAGTCGGTGAACTCGCGAACGACGGCCCAGGACCGGGGCCGCAAGGTCACCAGCCCGTCGGCGACCAGCGCCTTCAGCGCCTCCCGGACCGGCACCCGGCTCACGTCCAGTGCCCCCGCCAGCTCCCGCTCGACAAGCCTGTCCCCCGGCTTGCGCACGCCATCGAGGATCTCGCCGCGCAGGAGCCGCGTCACCCGCTCCGTCTCGGACTCGTGGCTCTCGCTCATCGAACTCCCCAGGTTGGTATACCGCCACCCAAGCATGCCCGACCGACCGTGTCTCGATGTTCAAGGCAGGCAAAATTTTTGGTATACCATTCTGTCATGACCTCCTTGCTGCTTGCTGACGTGCGCCCTTGGGGTGGCGACCCGGTCAACCTGGTGATTGCCGACGGCGTGATCACGGACATCACCACGGCGGGCACGGCCACCGACCAGGAGGCGCGCGTCGACGGACGTGGACTGCTTGCGCTTCCGGGATTCGTGAACGCGCACGCGCACGTCGACAAGAGCTGGTGGGGTCAGCCGTGGGTCTCGTACGGCGGTCAGCCAACGACCCAAGGGCGGATCGCTCACGAGCGCGCCGAGCGGGACAAGTACGGGATCCCGAGCATCGCCGGCGCGACAGCAGTTCTGCGCGAGTTCCTCAGGCACGGCACGACCGCGACCCGCACGCACATCGATGTGGACCTCGGCGTCGGACTGCGCGGGATCGCCAATGTCCGCGAGGCAGCCGCCGCGCTCGGCGGCGCGGTCGACGTGGAGATCGTCGCGTTTCCGCAGGACGGCGTGCTCCGGCGGCCCGGCGTACTCGAACTGCTGGACCAAGCCGCGGCGGAGGGCGCCACGAGCATCGGCGGGCTCGACCCGGCCTCGATCGACCGCGATCCGGTAGGCCAACTCGACGCGCTCTTCGAGATCGCCGTACGGCGTGGTGCTGGGATCGACATCCACCTGCATGACGGCGGTGAGCTCGGCGCGTTCCAGTACGAACTGATCATCGAGCGCACCCGGCAGTCCGGTCTCGCCGGAAAGGTCAACGTCTCGCACGGGTTCGCCCTCGGCCAGCTGTCCCCGACGCGGCAGAGCGAACTCGTCGAGGAGCTCGGCGCGGCCGGGATCTCGTGGACGACGGTCGCACCCGTCGGTTCGGCGCCACTGCCCTGGCGCGAGCTGCGGACGGCGGGAGTCGCGGTCGGCCTCGGCACCGACGGCATCCGCGACCTGTGGTCGCCATACGGCGACGGCGACCTCTTGCAGGTCGCCCGCAGTTTCGCCCGGCTGCACGGGCTGCGTGCGGACGAGGACCTCACCTACGCCGTCGAGCTCGCGACGACTGCCGCCGCGCCGTTCGTCCATCGTGAGAACCACGCGCTCGCCCCGGGAGCCCGTGCGGACGTCGTCCTGATCGACGCCGAGAACGTGCCGGACGTACTGGTCCGCGCACCGCGTCGTGAGGTTGTCATCGCCGGCGGACAGGTCGTCGTGCACAACGGCGAACTCCAGGTGTGAGCGCCCGTACGCCCGCGGTCCTCGGGCGGACTCTGGGTTCGCTGCGCGAGAACCGGCCGTTCCAGCTGCTCTGGATCTCCAACCTCTTCTTCTTCGGCGGTGTGTGGACGCAGACCCTTGTCCTGGGCTGGCTTGCCTGGGAGGCCACGCACTCCGACTTCCTGGTCGCTGTGTTCGGCGCAGTGCGGCTGGCGCCGTTGCTGCTCGGTCCGTTCGCCGGTGCGTTCGCGGACCGGCACAACCGGGTCCGGCTGCTCGTCATCGCGTGCTCGTGGGCGCTGACGGCAGTCAGTGTCGTGGCCACGCTCGCGTCGCTCGGCAGAGCGTCGTACGGCGTGCTGCTCGTCGGCGGCCTCGCACTCGGGCTCGCTCAGTCACCCTCGCAGCCGGCCCGCGCCTCGCTGGTGCTCGACCTGGTCGGCCGCCAGAACCTCAGCAACGCGAACGCGCTCAATTCGATGGCGCTCAACATGACTCAGGTGATCGGCCCCGCGGCCGGCGGTCTGCTGATCAACGGTCTGGGCGCACCGGCCGCGCTCTGGGTCTCGACGATTTGGTACGCCATTTCGCTCGTCCTCCTGCTGCCGTTGCGCGGACTCGGCCAGGTGGTTCACGAGCACACCGACTCATCGCTGCGCATGGTCGCCAGCGGGATCCGTGCGATCGCCCGGAACCGCCTGGCCGCAACGGTCCTGCTCGTCACGCTGGCCGCGAACATCCTGGTCTGGCCGATCGCTCAGTCGTTCATGCCGGTGTTCGCGGAAGAGTCGCTGGGGCTGGACGCTGCCGGCCTGGGCTGGCTTCTCACCTGCGGCGGCGTCGGCGGCCTGGCCGGCTCCCTGGTCATCGCCTGGCTCGGCGACTTCCGCTTCAAAGGCGCGCTGTTCGTCCTGGGCACTGCCGCCTGGGGCGCCACGTGGGCTCTCTTCGGCCTGTCCCACAGCCCCGTCACGTCCTTTGTCCTGATGACCGCTATCGGAGTCCTGAGCTCAGCCTTCGGTGTCCTGCAAACCACACTCCTCCTGGTCACCACCGCCCCACCGCTGCACGGCAGAGCCCTAGGCATCCAAGAACTGGCCATCGGAGTCATGCCCGTCACGTCGCTGGTCCTAGGTGCCTTCGCCGAACACTTCGGCGTCGGCCCCACCACCTTCGTCAGCTCCGCTCTCCTCGTTGTCCTGATGGCCCTGCTCGCCACCTGGACCCCTCAACTGCTCCGCTACGCCGGAGCCGTGGACGCGCGTCCGGCGGTGGCGAAGTCCACGATCAAGCGGGCGAGCTCGGCGGGCTGATCCTCTGGTACGAACGAATACGAGTCGGCAAGGGTGACCAGCCTTGCGTCGGGCAGGATCGCCGACAGCCGATCGAAGAGCGTGGCGGGGAAGATCAGATCGTCGGCCGCGCGAACCAGGAGCACCGGCTTGCGGAATCCGCTCAGCGACTTCGCTGCAGCCACGGTGAACCTGTTGTCCACACTGACGACGAAGCGTTTGGCGTCTCGCCGGATCTGCCGGCTGGCGCGGATCGGCCGCAGGTAGGAGTCGAGGATCTCGACCGGTATACCGTTCTTGGCCAGCCAACCGAACGCGAACGGCTGCCGCTGCACCACCGGCAGCCGAAGAAGCCGGCCGGCCAGCCAGATCATGCCGGGCAGGCGTGCCAGCTTCGGCATCCGTGCGTACGGCTCGGGAAAGAAGGCCTCGAACGCATCGCACGGGGTGAGCACCACACGGCCGAGCCGCTCCGGATGGTCGGCCAGCAGGATCTGCGTTAGTGCGCCGCCGGTGTCGTTGGCGACCACGGTGACATCAGTCAGGTCGAGCTCGGCAAGGAACTCCGCGATCAGTCCGGCGACCCCGGACGGCGTCAGGTCGGCTTCGTCCGGCATCGGCACGCGATGTGCGCCGAGTGGCCAATCCGGTGCGATGCAGCGAAACCCCGCGTCGGCCACGGCCGGAACCACCTTGCGCCACAGGTTGGCGTTGACCAGCAGGCCATGGACGAACACGACCGGCGGGCCTGACCCACGCTCGGCGTACTCGACCTGGCCGCTCGGCAACTCAACGGTCTTGCCTGCACCAAGGGCTGCGTCGCGCATGCCGGTCTCCTTCTCTCAGAGTGCCACTTGGACGGCGGGCGCTAGTACGTCGAGTGCCGCCTTCCGAGCCGCGTTCAGCGCTCCGGCGGAACTTCCGTAGACGGTCACCGCTCCTTTCTATACTGATTTGTATCATCGTTCCATAACGTTGATCTGCTACCGTCGGAGCGTGCCCCGGCCGAAGCAACGCACCGAAGCTCTCCAGGAGCGCGGACTGGCGAGCGCGCTGGCGGTGCTCGACGAGGAGGGCGTGGGAGGCCTGACCACGCGGACCGTTGCCCAGCGCGCGAACGCCTCCGTTCCGGCGATCTACGAGGTCTTCGGCGACAAGGCGGGGCTCGTCCGGGCGGTCTTCTTCGAGGGATTCCGGATGCTGGGAGACAACCTCGCGGCGCTCCCCCCGACCACGGACCCGGTCGAGGCCCTTCGCCGCCTGGCCGACGCCTTCCGCGCATTCATCCTGGCGAATCCGGTGCTCGCCCAGATCATGTTCTCCCGGCCGTTCGCCGACTTCGATCCCACGAAGGACGAAGCCAAGGCCGGCCTCAAAGTGCGCAAGATCTTCGTCCAGCACGTCCGCGACGCCGTCGATGCCGGCCGCCTCTCCGGCGACCCGACCGACCTCGCCCTCATCCTCTTCACCTTCGTCGAGGGCCTCGCCGCAGCCGACAACGCCCACCGCCTCGGCACCTCAAGACAATCCACCAACCGCCGCTGGCACCTCGGCCTGAACGCCCTGCTCAACGGCTTCCAGCAAGGTGCGCGCTAGAGCTTGTTGGCTTTTCTGATGACGTCTACGACGTTGGACATCATGCCGGTGAGGTCGTAGTCCTTGGGGGTGTAGACGGCGGCTACACCGGCTGCGGTCAGCGCTTTGGCGTCCGCGTCGGGGACTATGCCGCCTACTACGACGGGGACGTCTTCCAGGCCGGCCGCGCGGAGGCCCTTGACTACTTGGGGGACCAGTTCCATGTGGGAGCCGGAGAGGATGGACAGGCCTACGCAGTGGACGTCTTCGGCGACGGCGGCGGCGACGATCTGGTCGGGGGTCAGGCGGATGCCTTGGTAGATGACCTCGAACCCGACGTCGCGGGCGCGGACCGCTACCTGTTCGGCGCCGTTGGAGTGGCCGTCGAGGCCGGGCTTGCCGACCAGGAGGCGTAAGCGGCCGCCCAGCTCGGAGGAGGTGGCGGCGACCTTCGAACGGACCAAAGCGATGGCCTCACCGCCACCGGAGACGCCGACCGATCCGGAGACCCCGGTCGGCGCGCGGTACTCGCCGTACATCTCTCGCAGAACGCCGGCCCACTCCCCCGTGGTCACTCCGGCACGAGCGCACTCCAGCGTGACGGGCATGAGGTTGTCGGTGGTCTTGGCGGCGGCCCGCAACTTGGTCAGTGCGGCGTCGACGGCCGCGTCGTCGCGCTCGGCTCGCCACTTCCGCAGTGACTCCAACGCGGCTGACTCAGCAGCCGGATCGACGATCTGGATGGCGGTGTCGAGGTCCGCGGTCAGTGGCGACGGTTCGGTGTTCTCGAACTTGTTGACACCAACGACAACCTGGTCACCGGACTCGATCCGCTGCCGGCGTTCGGCATGGGAGGCGACCAGCGCCTGCTTCAAATAACCGCTTTCGACGGCCGCGACCGCACCGCCCATCGCCTGCACTCGGTCGATCTCCTCGAGCGCACCGGCGACCAGTTCGTCGACCTTCGCCTCGATCACATGTGATCCGTCGAAGATGTCGTCGTACTCGAGCAGGTCCGACTCGTACGCGAGGACTTGCTGCATGCGCAGCGACCACTGCTGGTCCCACGGGCGGGGCAGGCCGAGCGCCTCGTTCCAGGCCGGCAGCTGGACCGCGCGGGCCCGGGCGTTCTTGGAGAGCGTGACGCCGAGCATCTCGAGCACGATCCGCTGGACGTTGTTCTCCGGCTGCGCCTCGGTCAACCCGAGCGAGTTCACCTGTACGCCGTACCGCAGCCGGCGAGCCTTCGCGTCGGTCACGCCGTACCGGTTCAATGTCAGGTCGTCCCAGAGCCGGACGAACGCGCGCATCTTGCAGGTCTCCTCGATGAACCGCACCCCGGCGTTCACGAAGAACGAGATCCGCTGGACCACGTCACCGAACCGCTCCGGCGGCACCTGACCCGCGTCGCGGACGCGGTCCAGTACGGCAATCGCCGTCGAGATCGCGAACGCCAGCTCCTGCACTGGAGTCGCCCCGGCCTCCTGCAGGTGGTAGCTGCAGATGTTGATCGGGTTCCACTTCGGGATGTTGGCGACGGTGTACGCGATCACGTCGGTGGTCAGCCGCAGCGACGCGTCCGGCGGGAACGCATACGTGCCGCGGGACAGGTACTCCTTGACGATGTCGTTCTGGGTCGTCCCGGTCAGCTCGTCGGGCAGCGCACCCTGCTCCTGCGCGGCGACCTGGTACAGCGCGAGCAACCACATCGCGGTCGCGTTGATCGTCATCGACGTGTCCATCTGCGTGACCGGGATCTGGTCGAACAGCGCGCGGACGTCGCCGAGGTGCGCGACCGGTACGCCGACCTTCCCGACCTCACCCTTGGCCAGCGGGTGATCCGCGTCGTACCCGGTCTGGGTCGGGAGATCGAACGCGACCGACAGCCCGGTCTGGCCCTTGGCCAGGTTGCGCCGGAACAACGCGTTCGACTCCGCCGCGGACGAGTGGCCCGCGTACGTCCGCATCACCCACGGTCGATCCTTCTCGGTCGCCATGTACCCGAGAGTAGGACTGTGTTCCCTTGTGAGTCCCTCCCTCGTGACGGGTGTCACCAGGGCCTACGTCACACTCAGGCGCTGATCGGCAGGGGACTGCGTTCGACGTGCAGGATGCGGTGCAGGCGGGTGACCGCGAGGATGCGGACGACCGAGGGCATCGGGTGCCACAGCACGAGCTGGCGGCCGAGCTGCTGGGTCCGGCGGTGGGTGGCGACCAGCAGGCCGAGGCCGGTCGCGTCGACCGCGTCGACCGTCTCCAGGTCGACGAAGACGTCGCCGACAGAAGTGTCGATCAGGTTGTTCAGGGTCTGCCGGACATCGCCGACGGAGCGGACGTCCAAGATGCCGGTCAGGTGTACGACGTTGTCGTGGGTCGGTGCGAGCATGTCCGTGCCCTCCGCTCTTCCGGCGGCCCCCGAGTCATCGGCCGCGTGGCAGCGTTTGTGTTGGTAAAGACTCCCTGGCGACACGGAAGGTTGCCAAGACCTCACGATCTTTCTTTTCGCGAGACAATGGTGTCCGTGGTCGGTGGTGGAGAGTACTTCGTATTTCCGTTCGTGGCTATCGCCCTGGCCGGACTGATGGTACTGCTCTGTCGCTGGGCTTTCTCGAAGGCGAAGGGCGGGTCGCTGGTTCGGCGGGTCGATCTCGGTCCGGCGGAGCACGACGCGTTCGGGTTGCTCGTCGACATCCACACCGTGCGCTCGTACAACGAGGCCCGGGTCACGGTGTCGAGGCTGAAGGACTTCGGCATCAAGGCGACCGCGGCGCGCACCAAGGACGGCTGGAGCGTCTACGTCTGGCCGAAGGACGAGGCCGCCGCGCGCGGACTGCTCGACGCTTCCTGACTCTTCACCCATTTCTCCCCCGGGTGTCCTCCGGAGAGCGCTCTCGCGCGTCCATCTCCCGGCAGCTCGGGGTTTCGGGGTACGAGAAGGGGTCTGGGGACATCGGACAAGAACAGGGTGAGCCGACCGGCTGCGAACCACACGTGAGGAGTTCGATGACGCCCGACCTGGCCCTGGCGACCCTTGCGTTCCCCGGTCGGCCGCGGACTGCCGCCGTACCCGTTGACACAGCACGAGACTCCGATGCGGATGCCGATGGGCGGGCACTGGAGGCGTCGGTGCGGGAGCCGGACCGGTTCACGGTGATCTTCGACCGGTACTTCGGTCAGGTGCACGGGTACGTCGCACGCCGGCTGGGGATCGATGTCGCCGACGATCTGGCCGCGGAGACGTTCCTGATCGCGTTCCGGCAGCGGGAGCGGTTCGACCGGCGGAACGGCGTGGTGCGGGCCTGGCTGTACGGCATCGCGACGAACCTGATCCGCCGGCACCGCCGCGACGAGGTGCGCGCCTGGCGGGCGCTCGCGAAACTGCCGTTGCCGATCCCGGCGAGCGCCCCCGAGGACCGGATCGCCGCTCAGGTCACCGCCCAGGGAGCGAGTCGTGAGCTCGCCGCCGCGCTCGCCACGCTGAACGCCAAGGATCGCGAGGTGCTGCTGCTGGTGGCCCTCGGCGACCTCACGTACGACGAGGTCGCGGCGGCGCTCGGGATCGCGTACGGCACCGTCTGCTCCCGGCTGTCCCGAGCCCGCCGCACTCTCCGCACGCACCTCGAGGACCCGTCATGAACGAGTTCGAGCACCTTCGCCGCGCATTCCCGCAACAGGACGCGCCCACTCCTGAGGCAGCCGCTGCCGCGCGGCAGCAGGTGGAGGCGTTGATCCGCGAAGCGAAGTCCGACAAGCGCCGTGCGGTCAGGGTCGCTCGGGCGGGGTGGGTCGGGACAGCTGTGACAGCCGCGACCGCGGTGGTAGCTGTGGCCGGACTTGGTGGGGCGCTGCTGGCCGGTGGCGGCGGGGACGGAGACGCGGTCGTGCCTGGCGCCGGTGGGACGACGACGGCGCCACGGCTGGTGACGGCGGCTCAGGTGCTGATCGCGGCGGCCCTGCGGCAGGAAGTGGACGAGAAGGTCTCGGGGAAGTTCTTCCGGGTGCGGAGCCTGCAGGTCAGCGCCACCACGCGGGTGGGGAACCCGAAGTACACGCTCGAACGGCGATCCATCACCGAGAGCTGGATGCCGATGAAGCCCGGCGTCGAGTCGTGGTTCGGCTGGGTGAACCTCGCGTACCGCCCGGCTACCGTGAACGACGTCGCGAAGTGGCAGGCCCAGGGATCACCGCAGTCCTGGAAGCTGCCGTACGAGGTGGACCCGATCAGCACGAAGGACGGGGAACCGGTGGTCAACAAGATGTCGTTCCGCGACGTCCCGCCCGGCTACTACCTGACCGGTGACCGACCGCTGACCGCCCAGCAGATCGCCGCGCTGCCGACCGACCCGATCGCACTCCGCGGGGTGCTCGCCAGGAGCGTCGGCCCGCGCGAGACCGCGGACGAGCGGAACTACGCCGTCTTCGCCGCGGCCGGCCGGCTCCTGTTCGAGCTGCCGTCGCCGCCGAAGCTCCGCGGCGCCGCCCTCCGCGTGCTCGCGGCCCTCCCCGGCACCCAGATCCGCGCCGGCGTGAAGGATCCGATCGGCCGCGTCGGCACGGAGATCACCCTCACCGCGGACCTGTCGAAGGCCAGCGGCGGCAGGACGTTCCTGTTCGCGGGCGGCGCCTCGTACATCATCGATGCCGCCACCGGCCGCCTGCTCAGCTCGTCGGTCGCCGGGCCGAAGCCCGGTTCCACCGTCGTCCTCGAATCCGGCTGGACCGACGACCGGCCGACTCCGCCCTCCCCAGCCGTCCGGTGAGCGGTCAAAAGCTTGCTGTAACGGCGAGTACTGCGCAAACGATGTACGGGCGGCGTGCCCCGCGGGGCATCGAGTACCCGGCGCAGGAGTCAACTTCCTGCTGACCGGAGCCTACGGTCCGCAGCGCGTCGGCGACTGATCCAGTTCAGCACTCCCCTGCTTGGCTCTCTGCCGAGCGGGGGCAGGTCTTTTGTGGCGGGTCTAGGGTCGGAGTATGGCGACTCTGCTCGAGCTGGATCTGACCCGCGGTGTCCTCGAGACGCCGCCCGCCTCACCGGTGGCGGCGTTCCGCGCCCGTCATCTGCCGACGCTGCGGGAGCTGGTGGCAGCCCTGCGGAAGGGAGCCCGCGACGACGCTGTCGTCGGCGTGGTCGCCCATCTGGGCGGTCAGCGGCTGTCGCTGGCCCAGGTGCAGGACCTGCGCGAGGCAGTCGCCGACTTTCGTACGTCGGGCAAGCCCGCGGTCGCCTGGACCGAGTCGTTCGGGGAGACCGGCTACGGCACGGTCCCGTACTACCTGGCCACCGCATTCGACGAGATCTGGGTCCAGCCGTCCGGCGATCTCGGCATCACCGGTGTCTCGGTGCAGGCGGTCTTCATCCGCGGTGCGCTCGACAAGGCCGGGGTGATCCCGCAGTTCGGCAAGCGGCGTGAGTACAAGACCGCCGCGGACACGTTCACCGAGAAGGAGATGACCGCTCCTGCCCGCGAGATGGCGTCGCGGCTGGCGGAGTCGGCGTACGAGCAGATCGCCGAGGGGATCGCCGTACGACGGCGTCTGGACACCGCACGCGTGCGCGAGCTCGTGGACAGCGCGCCGCTGCCCGCCCAGGCCGGACTGGACGCAGGACTCGTCGATCGGCTCGGCTATCGCTCAGACGTGTACGACGAGCTTCTGAAGCAGCTCGACTACGACACGCGGCTGCTGGCCGAGCGGTACATCCGGCGTGGTCCGCGCACTCTGCAGGACGTGCGCAAGACACTCCCGTGGCCGGCCAAGCCGCTCGTGGCCGTCGTCCGTGTCTCTGGCGGCATCACTGTGGGTCGCAACTCCAACAGCCCATTTGGCGGGCCGGGGTCCGGCTCTGACACGGTCGGTGCCGCACTGCGAGCGGTGGCGGACAACGACAAGGTCAAGGCCGTCGTACTGCGGGTCGACAGCCCAGGTGGTTCGTACGTCGCGTCGGACGCGATCCGGAACGAGGTCCTGCGGCTGCGGTCGACCGGTCGTCCGGTGATCGCGTCGATGGGCAGTGTGGCGGCCTCTGGTGGGTACTTCGTGGCGATGCCGGCGGATGTGATCGTCGCGCAGCCAGGCACGATCACCGGTTCGATCGGTGTGCTGACCGGCAAGGGCGTCGTCCGCGATGCGCTGGCGCGGGTCGGGATCTCGCAGGAGGCCGTGTCCGAGGGTGAGAACGCGCGGATGTACTCGGCGCAGGAGGAGTTCACCGACGAGCAGTGGGCGCGGCTGGAGGAGACACTCGACCGCATCTACAAGGACTTCGTCGCCAAGGCGGCCCAGGACCGCGGGCTGCCCGAGGAGCAGCTGGAAGCGCTCGCCCGCGGCCGGGTCTGGACCGGTGCCGACGCGCACGCCCGCAAACTCGTCGATGAGCTCGGCGGCTTCCAGCACGCCCTCACACTGGCCTGCAACCGAGCCGGTCTGGACCGCGACGAGATCGCGCTGGCCACCGTGCCGCATCGCAACCTGCTGGACCAGCTCCGCGCACCGACAACAACGGACGATCTGGCCGTCACGTCGCAGCCGTTGACCATTGACGGCCTGACCGCCGGTCTCTACAGCGCTCTGGGCCTGCCGCCTGCCGGTCTGCTGCGGATGCCGCTCAACTGGGAGCTGGGCTAGAACTAGGGCGTCCGTTCGCCGCCGGGGATCCAGAGGACATCGCCGCCGGAGGAGAGGTTGGCGACGCGGCCGAGGATGAAAAGCAGGTCGGACAGGCGGTTCAGGTACGTGATGGCGAGCAGGTTGACCGACGGGCCGTGCGCTTCGACGGCGGTCCAGCCGGCCCGCTCGGCCCGGCGGACCACAGCGCGGGCGACGTTCAGGTAGGCGGCGCCCTCGGTGCCGCCGGGCAGGATGAACGAGCGGAGCTTCGTCAGCCGCCCGTTGTAGTCGTCGCACCAGCCCTCGAGCCGGTCGATGTACTCCTGGGTGATGCGCAGCGGCGGATACTCCGGATTCGGCGTGATCGGGTTGCACAGATCGGCGCCGACGTCGAAGAGGTCGTTCTGGATCCGGGTCAGCAGCACCACCAACGTGCTGTTCAGGTGTCCGGCCGCGATCGCGACACCGATGGCCGAGTTCGCCTCGTCCACCTCGCCGTAGGCCGCCAGCCGCGGATCGGTCTTCGAGGTCGTCGAGTTGTCGCCCAGGCGGGTCTCGCCGGCGTCACCGGTGCGCGTGTAGATCCGCGTCAAGTTCACTGCCATGCGAGGACTCTACGCATAGCCCGCTACCGTCAAACGCTACAGTCGACCGGTGGAACGGTTTCGGATCGCAGGTGAGGCCAGGCTCGAAGGAGCCGTCGAAGTCGCCGGGGCGAAGAACAGTGTGCTCAAGCTGATGGCGGCTGCCCTGCTGGCGGAGGGTCCGACGACACTGCGCGGCGTACCGGGGATCCTCGACGTCACCTTCATGGCCCAATTGCTGGACACCCTCGGGTGCTCGGTGAAGGTGAACGCGGACGATCAGATCGCGACCATCGCCGTACCGCATGAGATCGGGCACCAGTGCGACTACGAGTTGGTGCGCAAGCTGCGGGCATCGATCTCGGTGCTCGGACCGCTGCTGGCCCGCTGCGGTCAGGCGGAGGTCGCGCTGCCGGGCGGCGACAACATCGGCTCCCGCGGGCTGAACATGCACGTCGCCGGCCTGGAGTCGATGGGCGCGAAGGTGCACATCGAGCACGGTTTCGTGATCGCCGAGGCACCGCAGGGCCTGCACGGCGCCGAGGTCTGGCTGGACTTCCCGAGCGTCGGTGCGACCGAGACGATCATGATGGCCGCGGTGATGGCCCGCGGTACGACGATCATCGAGAACGCCGCGCGGGAGCCGGAGATCCAGGACATCGCCGCGATGCTGGTCGAGATGGGCGCCCAGATCGACGGCGCCGGCTCGCCCCGGATCGAGGTGACCGGTGTGGACGGTCTGCTCCGGCCCGTCGACCACACCGTGGTTCCGGACCGGATCGTGTCCGGCAGCTGGGCGTTCGCGGCGGCGATCACCAAGGGCGACGTCACGATCACGAACGGCCATGCCGAGCACCTCGAGCTGCCGCTGGACAAGCTGCACAAGGCCGGCGCGGAGATCAGCGTGCTGACGTCCGGTTTCCGGGTCCGGATGCACGACCGGCCGAAGCCGGTGGACGTGGTGACGCTCCCCTACCCCGGCTTCGCGACCGATCTGCAGGCCTTCGTGATCGCGCTGAACGCGGTGAGTGACGGCGCTGCGATGGTGACGGAGAACCTCTTCGAGGGGCGCTTCACGTTCGCGCAGGAGCTGACTCGACTCGGGGCACAGATCCAGACCGACGGTCATCACGCCGTGGTCCGCGGGGTTCCGCGGCTTTCCGGTGCTCCGGTCGTGGCCAGCGACATCCGGGCCGGCGCGGCGCTGGTGCTCGCCGGGCTCGCGGCCGAGGGCGAGACGCTCGTGTCCGCGGCGCACCACGTGCACCGCGGCTACACCGACTTCGCCGGCAACCTACGCCGCCTCGGCGCGGATGTCACCGTCGAGCCGGACGACGCGGAACTGTACTGGAACTGACCCGCCTTTTCGGCGCATTCTTCCGGCACTCCGCCCTGGTTAGCCGATTCGGCGGGTTAGGGTCGTCGGCATGAGTGAGCGTGTGGTCAAGCCCGTGGGCCGTGGATTCCTGTTCCTGGACTCGCATCCAGCCGGTTGTGCGCAAGTGGTCCGCGACGTGGCCGGCCAAGTCGAGCGTCGCGCGCCGGAACGCCGGACCGCGCTGGTGATCGGGTCCAGTTCGGGCTATGGACTGGCCACGACGATCGCGGGTCTGGCGCGCTACGGGATCGACGGGATCGGTGTGTGCTTCGAGAAGGCACCTACGCCCCGCCGGACCGCGACGGCCGGCTGGTACCGGACGGCGGAGACCGCCGCGCTCGCGGCCGAGCTCGGCCGGGACTTCCGGTTCGTGAACGCGGACGCCTTCGCGGACTCCACGAAGACCGAGGTCCTCGAGTTGATCGCCGAGCGGTGGGGTGGGATCGACCATCTGATCTACAGCGTCGCCGCACCACGTCGAGTCGATCCCCGGAACGGCGAGACCTACCAGTCGGCGATCAAGGCGATCGGCGCCGCGCACACGACCAAGAGCCTCGCGTTCGACGACGGTGAACCGATCCTCCAGGAGGTCGGGATCGAGGTCGCCACCGACGACGAGATCGCCCAGACGATCAAGGTGATGGGCGGCGAGGACTGGTCCCGCTGGATCTCGGCCCTCGAGGTGCGCGATCTGCTGAAGCCCGGCTTCAACACCGTCGCGCTCACCTACATCGGCTCCGAGCTCACCGGACCGATCTACCGCCAGGGCTCGATCGGCGCCGCGAAGGCCGACCTCGAGCACACCGCACTGACTTTGAGCAAGGACGGCGTCCAGGCGATGACCTCGGTGAACGGCGCCGCCGTCACCCAAGCATCGTCGGCGATTCCCGGTATCGGCCTCTACGTCAGCCTTCTCCACAAGGTCCTGGGCGACGGCTTGCAGACCCCGGTCCAGCAGTCGATCGCGCTCTGGGACCAACTCACCGGCGCGACTCCCCTGGACCTGGATGACGAAGGCCGGATTCGCCTCGACCGCTGGGAACTGAACGACGAGACCCAGAACGCCGTCCGCGCCCAGTGGGATTCCGCGACGCAGGACAACATCGCGGACGTCGCGGATACGGCGTGGTTCTTCGCCGAAGTACGCCGCCTGTACGGCTTCGACGTACCTGGGGTCGACTACGAGGCCCCGGCTGAGGTCGACGTCGACTGGCCCTAGCCACGGGCGCGGTATTTCCGCATCTTGTTTCGGGAGCCGCAGAGGGACATCGTGCACCAGCGGCTGCGGCCTGCCGGGCTGCGGTCGTAGTACACCCAGCGGCAGGTGTCGGCGGCGCATGCCTTGAGTCGTGGCCAGTTGCCGGCCACGACGGACGCGCTGATGACTGCGGCCAGCCGGGCGACCAGGGCCTGCACGTTGCGCAGCCCGTGGGCCGGCCGGATCGTCGCGCTCCGTCCGCTGACAACGCTAGGTTCAGCGGCGCCTTGGCCAGCAGTCGGTCGAGAACCGCCAGGGACGCGGCCGGTACGTCGACACCGGCGTGAGCCTGGCAGACGTCGCGGATGGCCTCACGGAGCATCAGCACCTCGTCGAGGTCAGCCCGATCGAACCGCAAGTCGGGCAGTCGGTGGTCGGCACAGAACGCGCTCAGGTCCGCGGGCTTCGTCAGGACGTCCCGCTCCATCTCCAGGTCGAGCGTGGTGTTCGACATCGCGTCGTTCGCCTACCTCCCGGGCTTCGTCCCGGAGCACGACCTACCGGCCGCGAACCGTGCATTGCAGGGCTCGTCGACGGCAGCCCAGGTCGGCGGCCCCGGCCTGTCCGGCCTCCTCGTGCAACTCCTCGGCCCGGCGATCGCACTCCTGGTCGACGCGATTTCCTACCTGGCCAGTGCGACAGGCATCGCGTCCGCGCGACGTCCGGAGTCACCACCCCAAGAGACCGACGAACGTCCGGGGCTGTGGGAGGGCGTGCGCCAGATCAAGGTCAGCCCGTTCCTCCGATCGCTGACCGCGCACGCGGCGCTGTACAACGCCTCCGCTCAGATCCTCGTCGTCAACCTCGTCGTTCTCGCCGTCAAGGAACGCGGCCTCTCCGCCGGCGGTACGGCATTGCCCTCAGCGCGGGTGGCGCCGGCGCCTTCGTCGGCGCGATGCTCGGCCTCCGCCTGGCCAAACGACTCGGCTACGGACGTGCCTTCGCCGCCTCGCTCATCCTGTCCACCGGACTGCCGCTGCTGCTGGCGTTCATCCCCGGCCGCGGCCTGCAGTACGGCGTACTTCTCGGAGCGATCCAGTTCCTGGCCGGCATCGGTCTCGGCAGCGCGAACGTGCTGTCGGTGACGATCCGCCAACTGCTGATCCCCCGCACAGCCCTTGCCCGGAGCAACGGCGCCTACCGCACCTTCACCTTCGGCGTTCTCCCGATTGGCGCGGCGCTAGGCGGCGTACTCGGCAGCACATTCGGCACCACCGCGGCCGTCGCCGTCGGAACCGCGGGCATCGCGTTGTCCGCGCTGCCGATGCTCGTCCGAGAAGTCAGAACCCTGGAGACCCCGGTCACCACAGCCGCCTGAACGCCGGCGACTGGCCGCTCACCCCGTGTGCTTACAACGGTTTGAAGGAGGCCAACTCCATCACCAGGTCGCCGGCTTCGTCGGAGGCGGCGAGGTCGACGGAGGCGGAGATGCGCCAGTCGTGGTTGCCTTCAGGGTCGTCGATGATCTGCTGGACTTCCCAGTACCCAGGGTGTTCCTCGATCAGGAACAACGCCGGACCACGGGCCGCCGGGCCGGTGCCGACCACGTCGTGCTCGGCGTAGTACGCCGTAGCCGCCTCGGCCCAGCGGGCGGCGTCCCAGCCTGACTCGCTGTCGAGCAGGCCCAGCTCGGCCCAGCGGTGCAGGGCGAGGAGCTCGACGCGGCGGAACATCGCGTTGCGGACGAGGACCCGGAAAGCCCTGGTGTTCAAGGTGATCCGGCGCGGACCGGTCGGCGTGACCTCGGCCTCCGGCTCGTCGGTGGGGTTGGTCAGCTCCTCCCACTCGTCGAGCAGGCTGGAGTCGGTCTGCCGGACCACTTCGCCGAGCCACTCGATCAGGTCGGTGAGGTCCTCGTTCACCTTGTCCGGCGGCACGGTCTGCCGCAGCGCCTTGTACGTGTCGCTCAGGTAGCGCAGTACGACGCCCTCCGAGCGCGCGAGCCCGTAGAACCCGATGAACTCACCGAACGTCATCGCCCGCTCGAACATGTCCCGGACCACGGCCTTCGGCGACAGCCCGGTGTCCGCGATCCACGGATGGGTCTGCCGGTACATCTCGAACGTTGCCTCGAGCAACTCGTTGAGCGGTTTCGGCCAGGTGACGTCCTCGAGCAGTTCCATCCGCTCGTCGTACTCGATGCCCTCGGCCTTCATCGCGTTCACGGCCTCGCCCCGGGCATGGTGCTCCTGCGCCCACAGCACCGCCCGCGGATCCTCCAGCGTCGCCTCGACGATCGACACCACGTCGAGCGCGTACGACGGATCGGCCGGATCGAGCAGGTCCAGCGCGGCCAGCGCGAACGTCGACAGCGGCTGGTTGAGGCTGAAGTCCTTCTGCAGGTCGACGGTCAGCCGCAGGGTCCGGCCGTTCTCGTCGGGTTCGTCCAGCCGCTCGACCACACCGGCCGTGAGGAGCGTCCGGTAGATCTGGATCGCGCGCCGGATCAGCCGGACCTGGACCTTGGCGTCCTCGTGGTTGTCGCGGAGCAGGTGCCGCATGCTCTCGAACGCGTTGCCGTCGCGGGCGATGACGTTGAGCAGCATCGCGTGGCTGACCCGCATCCGCGATTGCAGCGTCTCCGGCTCGGCCGCGACCAGCCGGTCGAACGTGTCCTCGCCCCAGGTGACGAACCCCTCCGGCGGCTTCTTCCGCTGCACCTTGCGCTGCTTCTTCGGATCGTCGCCGGCCTTGGCCAGCGCCTTCACGTTCTCGACCACGTGATCCGGCGCCTGGACGACGACCGTTCCCGACGTGTCGTACCCGGCCCGTCCGGCCCGGCCCGCGATCTGGTGGAACTCCCGCGCCTTCAGGATCCGCTGCCGGCGCCCGTCGTACTTGCTCAACGCCGTCAGTACGACGGTCCTGATCGGGACGTTGATGCCGACACCCAGGGTGTCGGTGCCGCAGATGACCTTGAGCAGACCGGCCTGGGCGAGCTGCTCGACGAGCCGGCGGTACTTCGGCAGCATGCCGGCGTGGTGGACACCGATGCCGTGCTTGACCAGCCGCTGCAGGGTCCGGCCGAAGCCCTTGCTGAACCGGAAGTTGCCGATCAGCTCGTTGAGCTTATCCTTCTCCTCCTTCGAGGAGACGTTGATACTCATCAGCGCCTGGGCGCGCTCGAGGGCGGCGGCCTGGGTGAAGTGGACGACGTACACCGGAGCCTGATGGGTCGTGAGGAGTTCTTCGAGCGTCTCGTGCAGCGCGGTGGTGACGTACTTGTAGATCAGCGGCACCGGACGCTCGCCCGACGCGACGATCGCGGTCGGGCGGCCGGTCCGCCGCGACAGGTCGATCTTGAACCGCTCGACATCACCGAGGGTCGCGGACATCAGCACGAACTGGGCGTTCGGCAGCTCCAGCAGCGGAACCTGCCACGCCCAGCCGCGGTCGGGCTCGGAGTAGAAGTGGAACTCGTCCATCACCACCTGGCCGACGTCGGCGGCCGCACCCTCGCGCAGCGAGACGTTGGCCAGCACCTCGGCCGTGCAGCAGATGATCGGCGCGCCCGCGTTCACCGACGCGTCGCCGGTCAGCATGCCGACCTTGTCCGCCCCGAACACATCACACAGCGCAAAGAACTTCTCCGACACCAGCGCCTTGATCGGCGCGGTGTAGAACGTCCGCTGCCCGTTCGCGAGCGCGGCGAAGTGCGCGCCAGTGGCGACCAGGCTCTTCCCGGACCCGGTCGGCGTCGACAGGATCACGTTCGATCCCGTCATGACCTCGATCAACGCCTCTTCCTGCGCCGGATACAACGAGATCCCCTGCTCACCCGCCCACCGCGCGAACGCGTCGTACAGGTCATCAGGCTCAGTAGTCCCCGGCACTTGCTCAGTCAGCGTCATCGCAACCCATTGTCCCTGACGGGTCCGGGCCGGGGCGAAGACGCCCCCGCCCGGCGGTTACTTTCGGCCGTGGATT
>NZ_JBEZYF010000046.1:0-69799 GCF_040638415.1 Kribbella sp. NPDC026596
ACTGGCGACGACGGGACGCAGGGAGCTCCAAGAGGTCAATCCGAAACCCGACCAGACGGTCGAATCACTCAAGGAGGACGCGAGATGGCTGAAGATCCGGAAGAGCTGAAGCGCGACATCGAGCAGACGCGGCGCAACGTCGGCCGCGACGTGGACGCGTTGACGGAGAAGGTCAGCCCGGGTCGCGTCGTCGGCCGCCGGGTCGACCGGGCCCGCGGTGGGGTCCACCGGTTGAAGGAGCACGTGATGGGCTCGGCGGAGTCCGTGGGCGGATCCGTGAGCGATACCGCGGGTTCGGCGGTGTCGACCGTGCAGGACGCGGGCAGCAGGGTCGGTGACGCTGTCGGTTCAGCACCGGACATGGCTCGGGCACGGACCCGCGGTACGCCGCTGGCCGCCGGGCTGATCGCGTTCGCGGCGGGGTGGGTCGTGGCCGCCGCGCTCCCGGCGTCGACGCGGGAACGGGACCTGGCCCAGGACACCAAGGACAAGGCGATGGAGGCCGCCGGTCCGGTGAAGGAGCAGGCAGCGCAGGTGGCGCAAGAGGTGAAGGAGAACCTCCAGGAGCCTGCGCAGCAGGCGGTCGAGAACGTCAAGCAGGCCGCATCCCAGGCAGCGACCGACGTGGCGGACGAGGGCCGCTCGGCGGCTCAGCAGGTCGCGGACGACGCGAAGGATTCGGCGGACACCGTCCGGCGGGCAGGTTCCTCGAGCTGATGAGCGACGTACGACGGCCGGACGTTCCGGGAGTGGATGCCGACAAGCCGACGGAGATTCCGGCGGCCGGCTGGTGGCAGGTGATTCGGCGGGCCTGGGCTGAGGCCAAGGCCGACCAGGTGCCGCTGCTCGCGGCCGGTGTCGCGTTCTTCGGCTTCCTCTCGCTGTTTCCGGCCGTCGTCGCCGCAGTGCTGGCCTACGGGCTGGTTGCGGATCCGTCGCAGATCCGCTTCACCTACCGGCTCGGCCCGGCTCGGGACGCGCCACTCTGGCTGACCGCGTACGCCGTACTCCTCGGAGCCGAAACCAACGCCGAAACCGAACAACAAACGGCCCGCGACACCACCAAAGGCAACCCCCGCCCCCTCGGCCAGCGAAACGCCGTCAAGGCCGACTCCATACCGGGGTCGCGGGCCGATCCCGGTCGCAGCTGAGAAACAACGGCTGGATCGCGCCGGGCTCCGGTTTGGTTGCTTGATCGGGTGGATACCGGCGGCCTGAGACAGGAGGCGATCGGATGCGGCATCACGATGTGGTGGTGATCGGCGCCGGGTCCGGGAATATGGTGGTCGGCGATTCGTTCGCGGGGCTCGACGTCGGCATCGTGGAGGAGCGCCGGTTCGGGGGGACGTGTCTGAACTTCGGGTGTATTCCTTCGAAGATGCTCGCGTACGCCGCTGAGGTGGCCGAGACCGTCCGCGAGGCTGGGCGGTACGACGTCGAGGCGGAAGTGCTCGGATTGCGGTGGACCGGGCTCCGGGACCGGGTGTTCGAGCGGATCGACGCCGATGAGGCGAAAGGTCGCGCAGGTCGCGACGAAAGCGATTTCGTGACGGTCTATCCGGGGCATGCCCGCTTCCTCGGGCCGACCAAGCTGCAGATCGAAATGGGCGAGGAGTCGGTCGCGGTGGCGGCCGATCAGATCGTGATCGCCGCGGGCGGCCGTCCGGTGGTTCCGCCGCCGGTAACCGAGTCGGGTCTGCCGTACGAGACGTCGGACACGATCATGCGGATCGACAAGCCACCGCGGCGACTAGCAGTTCTTGGCGGGGGCTACATCGCGGCTGAGCTCGCTCACGTGTTCGCGGCCGCCGGCAGCGAGATCGTCATCGTCGAGCAGGCGGAGCGATTGCTCGGACCCCAGGACGAGTCCGTGGGGGAGGCCTACACCGAGCTGGCCCGGCATCGCTTCGAGCTTCGCCTCGGCCGCGAACTGACGAAACTCGAAGGTGATCCCGGCGCGCTGCGGTTGGTGCTCGATGACGGGACGACCCTTACTGCCGACTCACTCCTCGTCGCTGTCGGGCGAACCCCTAACTCGGACACGCTCGATCTGGGCAAGGCCGGCATCAGTACGTACGACGACGGCCGCATCATCGTCGACGAGTGCCAGCGCACTGAGGTCGACGGGGTGTTCGCGCTCGGTGACGTCTGTACGCCGTACCCGCTCAAGCATGTCGCGAATCGCGAGGCCGAGGTGGTCGCACACAATCTCCGCCACCCGCGCCAGCTGCGCGCTACCGACTACGACGTCGTACCGGCGGCCGTCTTCACCTATCCGCAGATTGCGTCGGTGGGTGCGACCGAGCAGGACTGCCGAGCCGCGGCGCGGAACTATGTTGCCGCGAGCACCCGATTCGCCGATGTCGCGTATGGGTGGGCGATGGACGACACCACAGGTTTCTGCAAGCTGCTCGCCGACCGTGACACTGGGCGTCTGCTCGGCGCGCACATCATGGGTCCGCAGGCCAGCACCCTCATCCAGCCGCTGGTCATGGCGATGACACTCGACATTGATGCTCAGACTCTTGCCGAGCGCCCCTATTGGATCCATCCGGCTCTCACCGAAGTGATCAGCCAAGCGCTGCGGAAGGTTGCACTGGGTACTGATCGGGTATGAGTGCGGTCGTTGTAGAATTTTCCAACCAACGGAAATCAGTGCAATGAACGGGGTTGGGGTCGATGAGCGCAGAAGGCTCCGGTACGTCGGCCCGGCGGTGGCGTGGAGTGCACAAGGCGCTGGCCGATCCGCTGCGGATCCGGCTTCTGGAGGCGCTGTGGGAGAGGCCGCAGTCCGCCCGTGAGCTCGCCGAGCGGGCCGACGTTCCGGCTGACCGGCTCTACTACCACTTGGGTCAGCTCGAACAGGCCCGGCTGATCGAGATCGCGGAGTACCGTCCACTCGCCCGCGGCAAGGTCGAGCGGGTCTATGCGCCCGCGGTCACAGAACCCCCCGGCGATGCCGCGAGCCCGGAAGAGATGGCTGAGTTCCTCGGCTCGATCCTGGACGCCACCCGGGCCGACATCAACGCCGCCTACCGGTCCGAGGCGGCCGGCGGACGTCGGGAGGTCTCTGTGCACCGCGGTGCCCTGCGACTGACCGACGAGGCGCTCGCCGAACTGCGCGGCCACATCGAACGGCTCGCCACCCAGCCTGGGGACCGCGACGCGCCAGGGACCTGGACGCGAGTGGTTGTCGCGGTCGTCGACCTGCAAGACCGCCCGTCCCTGGACGCTGTTGCACCAGAGTCTGAGAGGTCGTCGTGAATGACAGTGAGGACTGCACGACCGACCCCAACACCCGGACGGCGATTGCGATCCGGGCCTCGGACGCCGAGCGCGATCGGGTCGGGGCGCAACTGCAACACCACTTCGCGGTTGGCCGGCTGACATTGCCCGAGCTCGAAGAACGCTTGGCCGAGGCCTACGCAGCACGAACCCGCGACCAACTCGACGCCCTCGTGATGGATCTGCCGGTCGAGGTGGAAGCAGCCGCGTCATCCACAGCTGAGATCGATACCCGCCTGCTGATCATCCTCCTGTGCGCCTCGCCACCCGCGGCCCTCGTCTACTGGCTCATCTACTACTTCCGAGAGAGGGGGTGGGGATAGGTACTGGTGGGCTTGGACAGGTTATTGCTTGTCTCAAGGCCCCAGAAGGTGTCCTTGCCCCCGCGTCCGGGCCGCCTGGCGAGTGCGTCTCGCGGTCGTTCCACCAGAGGTCGGTGATGGCGGGCGGTGGTCGGAGGGGAATCGCCTGGGTGCAGGCGGAGCTCGGTCACGATCGGGCGGTGCGGCGTACGTAGGCGGGAAGCGCGTACCAGAAGACGACGAACCAGATCACGACCACGCCGAGGATGACCAGCGCGACGGGACGGGAGAGGATCGCGTCCAGGGCGATCAGGACGCCGCCGGCGATCGCGGCGAGCAGGAAGACGAGTCCGACGCTGATCAGGCGATGGGTGATCGGGACCAGCCGGTCACGGAGTTTCTGCTGGTAGAGGATGCGGTGGAAGGAGACCGGAGCCAGGAACAGCGCGACCGCCAGCGCCGACGTGGTCAGGGTGACGGCGTACACGTAGTGCGTGAACTGGTCGGCAGCCTGGAACTGGTTCTGGAAGGCGATGGTCAGCAGGAAGGCGAACAGGATCTGCGTGCCGGTCTGGGCGAGCCGCAGCTCTTGCAGGAGTTCGCTCCAATGCCGGTCCAGCCGGGCACCGGCGCCCTCTTCGTCGCGTTCGTACGGTCGGACGGTCATCGCTTTCCTCACGTCTGGGTCCGGCGGGTACGTACCCAGTACCCCGGGACACGCGTAGTCGACCGGGAGGCGGGGTACCGGGCGGCTGAGCGAAGGGAGCGCGTGATGCCTGCAGGTTCGAGTCCGAAGCGGGAACGGCAGTACGAGCACATCAAGGCCGGGCTGAAGAAGCGTGGCCGGAGCGAGGACACCGCCGAGGAGATCGCGGCGCGGACCGTGAACAAGGAGCGGGCGCGCGCGGGGGAGTCGAAGCAGAAGAGCCGTTCCTCCACGCACGACATGTCGTCCAGCCGGCGTGGCGGCCTGCGGTCACACAGCGGCTCGAAGGGCCGCACCAAGGAACAGCTCTACAACGAGGCCAAACAGAAGAACATCAAGGGCCGCTCATCGATGAACAAGGCTCAGTTGGCGAAGGCCGTCGGCCGGTAGCTATTCGGAGCCGGGCGGGGTTGGTAGGCGGCGGTGGCGGAGGACGTACTCGGCGATTTCGCGGAGTTTGATGTTGCTGTGCTGTGAGTGGCGGCTGAGGACGTGGAACGCCAGGTCGGCGCCGATGTCGAAGCGTTGCATGAGGATGCCTACGGCCTGGCCGATCAGCTTGCGTGCCTCGACGGCGTTCAGGATCGATTCGCGATGACGTGCTTGGGCGATCGCTGCCGACGCATGTTGCGCGAGGAGTGCGGCGATCGTGAGGCGTTCATTCCCCACTCGATCGGAGTCGCTCTCGTACAGGCTGAGAGCTCCCACCGGGCTGGACTTGACCCTCAACGGCAGATGGGCGACGGCGGCAACGCCAACTGGCGGCTGCACCTGATCGTTGGAATAGTCGACGACGACCGGGTCGTTGCCGCGCGCCACGACCAGCAGCGGACTGCCCTCGGTGAGCAGGCCCCGGCAGAGCGGTCCGATGGCCGGGTCGGAGAGCGCCGCAAGCTCGACCCGGCCGGCGCGTCGGGTCAGTACAAGGCTGGCGAACGGCCAAGCAAGCGTCTGGGCAGCAAACTCGACGACCGCGGCCGCGACCTGCTCGACGCCGGCGTCGTGGAGGTCCACGGTGAGTTGGGCGAGCGCTGCCGCGACCGAAAGATCCGGCTGGTTCGGCACTGAAAGTCCCCCCGAGGACATGGGTGAAGAACCACCCACATCTCCGGAGTGCAGAGGCCAAGTTTGCGTGATTCGTCGCCGGATTACCTAATCCATCAGCCGGTGTGGCGGCTGTTTCCTGGCGGGCGTCGGTGGTGTGTGCGACATCCTTGGCGGTAGCGTGCTGCGTGGTGCGTGGCTCAGGAGGTGGGGTCGGAGATGCCGTGGTTTCCGGAGTTCAGCAGTGCGGCAGAGTTGGCGCGGCGCGAGATTCGGATCGCCGGGCAGGCTGATCCGGTCGCGCAGTACTTCACCGCGTTGAACGAAGGCAGGACCGACGCTCTCGAGGTCGTGTGGCCCGGCGAGGTGGTGATCCACGATCCACGGGCCGGAGTTGTCCGCGGTCACCGAGAGTTGCGGACCTTCGTCCAGGACAACCGCTCGTGGCTGGCTGAGCACGAGGCGCGGATCGAGATCATGGCGTCGACCGTCGTCGGTCCTCGCGCCGTCGTCGAGCTCCTGGCCCACGTGCGGTACGACGGCCGCGAGGTGCCCTGGCCGATGGCGGTCGTCGCCGAATCACCGGACGATCGCTCGGTCGTGTTCCGCACGTACTGCAGCCAGTGGCCGGTCGACGGACGACGCCACGTCAGACCTCCGGTCTTCGAGCCCGGGCACGCCGAGCCCGGTGACGTCGTCGGCCGCCATCTCGGCGCGCTCGCCTCCGGTGACACCGAATCGATCCTGAAGACCTTCGTGCCGGACGGGTACGTCGCCGAGCCGATCGGACCGGACTACATCCATCGCGGCGCCGACGAACTCCGATCCTTCTACACCGGCACCTTCAGCGAGGGAGGCGGCATCGGCCTCCAAAACTGCACCATGATCGACGACGGCGTCCGGTGCGCGCTGGAGTACAACCTCATCGCCTGGGGGACCCACGCCGTACCACCCCAGGCCGGCATCGCCGTCTACGAACGCAGCCCGGACGGCCTCCTCGCAGCCGTCCGGATCTACGACGACGTAGAACCGCCAGACTCCAGGTAGCTCGTCAGGAGTGAGCAGGGCCGTCACTTCGCCGTGAAATTTACAGCGCTGTAGACAGAAAGATTTACAGCGCTGTAAAGTCGCGGGCATGCCGACGAGCCGTCCGAACATCCTGTTGTTGATGACCGATCAGCATCGGGCTGGTTTCACGGCCGGGTCGGGGTTCGGGCTGGACACCATGCCGTGTCTGGATGGGATTGCGGCGGCGGGGGCGTCGTTCGAGCGGGCTTACACGAGTTACCCGGCGTGTGTGCCGGCGCGGACGAGCTTGCTCACCGGTCGATTCCCGACCGCGCACAGGGTGCGGCAGAACAGCAACGCGCAGCATGCGTACTACTCGGATGATCTGCTCGACGTACTTCGCGGCAGCGGCTACTCGCTGCACTTCGCGGGGAAACCGCATATGCATCGCACGGCTGAAGACTTCGATACGTTCCACGGGCCGTTCATGCACGACTGTGGCCCGGCGGCGTCTGGCACCGAGGCAGCGTTCGATCAGTGGTTGCACGGTCTCGACCACGGGGTGGCTTCGGAGGCGACGCCGTACTCGCTCGAGGCGCAACTGCCGTACCGGATCGTGTCCGGCGCGCTCGACGCGCTGGGTTCGACGTCCGCGGAGGATCCGTTCTTCCTCTGGGTCTCGTTCCCCGAGCCGCACAACCCGTATCAGGTGCCGGAGCCGTACTTCAGTCTCTTCCCCGAGGACGACGTACCCGATCGGCTGGCCGGTCCGGAGGTGATCCCGGAGCTGGGTTGGCGTTACCGCTGGCTGCACGACCTGATCGCCGGCAAGAGACCTGGGTACGACGATGCCTGGCGAAGGTACCGGGCGAACTACCTGGGCATGCTGCGCTTGATCGACGACCAGATCGCCCGCCTGCTAGACGGTCTCGGTGATCGGCTCGACGACACGCTGGTCGTATTCGTCAGCGATCACGGCGACTACGTGGGGGAGTACGGCCTGCAACGCAAGGGTGCAGGCATGTCCGATGCGCTGATGCGAATCCCCTTTGTCATCAGCGGACCGGGGGTGGAGCCGGGGCGTCGCGACGAGCTGGTGTCCATGGTCGACCTGCTCCCGACCGTGTGTGAGGTGGTCGGCGCCGACCTGCCGGACGGGGTGCAGGGCCGAAGCCTCGCGCCACTGGTCGCCGGCGAAGAGGGACCCGAGGCCGAGTTCGGCAGCATGTACGCCGAGCTCGGGTACGGCGGTGTGTCGTACGACGAGCAGGACCGCCCGGAACTGCATTTCCCCTACGACGGCTCGACGTACGACGAACTGAACAGCGTCACCCAGAGCGGTGGCGAACGCATGCTGGTCAGCGGTCACCACAAGTTGATCGTGGACGACCGTGGCCGGCGAAGGCTGTTCGACCTCCGTGCCGATCCGGCCGAGCTGGTCGACCTGTCCGACGACCCCGTCCACCATGACGTGCTGGACGCGTTGCAGGCCACGTTGGTGCGGTGGATGATCCGCGTCGCCGACGACCTGCCGGCCGGGGCCTATGTACCGAAGACCACCAAGCACAACTGGCGCTGGGCCTGACCCGCGCGGCGCTGCCGACCCCTGGAGGCGCACCATGGCAGGAATCACTCGACGGACCTTGCTCGGGTTCGGGGCGGCGGCCGCGACGGCCGTCTCCCTGCCCGGCTGTGGCGGAGGTGGCGAAGGATCGTCCGACGGCCTCCGGGTCGCCTGGTACGGCGGCGATCCGGTGCACAAGGCAATGGATGCCGCGCTGGCCGCGTTCGGCACCGACCACAGCGGTACGAAGCTCACCACCGAGCGGGCCGCGTTCGCCGACTACTGGGACAAGCTCGCGACACAGACCGCCGGCCGGAAGAGTCCGGACGTGTTCCGGATGTCGATGAGCTACTTCTCCGACTACGCACAGCGCAAGGCATTGCTGGATCTGACCGGCAAGCCGATCAACCTCGACGCGTTGGACAAGGACGTCGCGGAGAGCGGGAAGATCGACGGCAAGCTGATGGGGATCGGGCAGTCGTCGATCACGCATGCGACGTTCCGCAACCCGCATCTGGTGGAGAAGGTTGGCGGGAAGCTGCCGGAGCAGTGGAGCTGGCAGACCTTCGCTGCCTTCGCCAAGGACTTCGCCGCCGAGGCCGGGCCGGGTTCGTACGGCACCAGTGATGCCGGCGGCAACTTCCAGATCTTCGAGGTCTGGGCGCGCGAGTACGGATCCGAAGTGTTTGCCGATGGCAAGCTTGCCGTCGGCAAGGAGGTGCTCGAGGGCTGGTTCGAGTACTGGCAGGATCTGCGGAAGGCCAAGGCGGCGCCGCCGGCCGACGCGTCCGCGGAGGGCGGCTCGTTCGAGACGTCCCAGCTGTCCAAGGGGAAGTCGCCGGTCGAGTTCGGCTGGGTCCAGCAGGTCACGTTCTACCAGCCCTTGGTCAAGAACGCCGAGCTGGTGGTCGGCGCCGTACCGGGTCGGGAGCCGGGGTCGCTGCGCGGTCAGTTCCTCAAGGCGCTCGACTTCTGGTCGGTCTCCGCGAGTACGAAGAACGTCGACGCGGCCGTCCAGCTGATCGACTTCCTGATCAACGACGACCGTGCGGTCAAGGCGATCGGGCTGACGCTCGGCGTACCGCCGTCGAAGAAGTCCCGCGATCTGATCGCCGCGCAGCCGAACACGGCGGCGGGCCGCGCGATCGCGTACGTCGAGACGATCGAGCAGCAGGTCGGTCCGTCCCCGCAGCCCTGGCCGAAGGGGTACGGCGAACTGCTGAGCGTCTTCACCCGGCTCAACCAGGACATCGGCTTCGGCCGTACCAACCCGGCCGCGGCGGCGGACAAGTTCGGGTCCGAGGCGACCCGGGTCTTGAGCGCATGATCAGCCGGACCCTGCCGGGCAAACTGCGGGAGAGCCTGCCGGCCTACGCCTTCCTGGCGCCCTGGCTGGTGGGTCTGGTCGGGCTGACGATGGTGCCGATGGTGCTGTCGCTGTACTACTCGTTCACCGACTACAGCCTGCTCGCCCCGCCGGTCTGGGAGGGTCTGGCGAACTACCAACGGATGCTGTCCGACGACCGGTACCAGCACTCGCTGGTCGTCACCTTCACCTACGTGCTGCTGTCGGTGCCGCTGGAGATGGTGTTCGCGCTCGCGGTTGCCGTCGTACTCAACCAAGGGCTGAAGGCGGTCGCGTTCTACCGGGCCGTGTACTACGTGCCGAGCCTGCTCGGGGGCAGTGTCGCGATTGCGATCCTGTGGCGGCAGATCTTCGGCGCGGACGGACTGGTGAACCACCTGCTCAGTTCGGTCGGGGTCGACGGGCCCAGCTGGATCGCTTCGCCTGACACGTCGCTGCTCACGCTCGTGCTGCTTCGGGTCTGGCAGTTCGGTGCGCCGATGGTGATCTTCCTGGCCGGGTTGCGGCAGATCCCGGGCGACGTACTCGAGGCCGCCGAGGTGGACGGGGCCGGGCGGGTACGGCGGTTCCTGCACATCACGTTGCCGCTGCTGTCGCCGATCGTGTTCTTCAACCTGGTACTGCAGACCATCGGCGCGTTCCAGGCGTTCACCCCGGCGTTCATCGTCTCCGGCAGCGGCGGGCCGTCGGACTCGACGCTGTTCTACACGCTGTACCTGTACCAGAAGGCGTTCGGCAGCTTCGAGATGGGCTATGCCGCGGCGATGGCGTGGGTGCTGTTGCTGATCATCGCCGGCTTCACCGTGGCCAACTTCGTGATGAGCCGGCGCTGGGTCTTCTACGCCGACGAGCGGGAGGCACGATGAGTACGACGTACCGCGCGCGAGCGACCGGATTGCTGTCCCGCCGGACGATCGCGCACGCGGCGGTGATCCTGATCGGGCTGGTCATGCTCTACCCCTTGCTGTGGATGGTGAGCAGTTCGCTGGAGCCGAACGACCAGATCTTCGGCTCGGGGTCGTTGCTGCCGCATTCGCCGAGTCTTGCCAACTACCGTGACGGCTGGACCGGTCCGGGGTCGCCGTTCAGCGTCTACCTGCTGAACTCATTGCTGATCTGCGGACTCACGATTGCCGGCAACGTGCTGTCGTGCTCGTTGGCGGCGTACGCGTTCGCACGGATGTCGTTCGTGGGACGGCGGGTGCTGTTCGGGTTGATGCTGGGCACGATCATGCTGCCGCAGCACGTGACGCTGATCGCGCAGTACTCGATCTTCCGTGACCTCGGCTGGGTGGACACCTACCTGCCGCTGGTGGTGCCGAAGTTCCTCGGCACGGAGGCGTTCTTCATCTTCTTGATGGTGCAGTTCATCCGCGGGCTGCCGCGGGAGCTGGACGAGGCGGCCCGGATCGACGGGTGCGGGGTGTTCCAGATCTATCTGCGGATCGTGCTGCCACTGCTGCGGCCGGCGCTGGTGACGACGGCGATCTTCTCGTTCATCTGGAGCTACAACGACTTCTTCACCGCGCTCATCTACATCTCCGATCCGAGCAAGCTGACCGTGCCGCTGGCACTACGGACCTTCCTCGACGCATCCGGTCAGTCCGAGTGGGGACAGATGTTCGCGATGAGCATCGTCACGATGGTGCCGGTGCTGGCGGCGTTCGTGTTCTTCCAGCGCCGGATCGTCGAAGGGCTCGCCACCTCCGGCCTGAAGTAGTCTGGCGACCGTGACCACCAGACCGCGGCTGGCTGACGTGGCCGCTCGGGCCGGCGTCTCGATGAAGACCGTCTCGAACGTGATCAACGACTTCCAGCACGTGTCGCCGCAGATGCGGGCCCGCGTCCAGGCCGCGATCGAGGAGATCGGCTACCGGCCGAACCTGTCGGCGCGCAACCTCGCGCTCGGCCGGGCCGGCATGATCGCGCTCGTCGTTCCACAGTTGGACATGCCGTACTTCGCCGCGCTCGCCGGTCAGGTCCTGGAGGCGGCGGCGCGGAGCAACTGGGTGGTGCTGATCCAGCAGAGCGGCGGTGATCCCAAGGTCGAGCGGGATGCGCTGGCCGGTCACTTCCCGCAGCGGATGGACGGACTGATCTTGAGCCCACAGCGGATCGGCCCGGCCGACCTGCGCGATCGCACGGACGGGACTCCGCTCGTGATGCTCGGGGAGCGGAACTACCAGGGCATGGTCCAGCATGTTGCGATCGACAACGTCGCGGCTGCCGAGACCGCCGTACAGCATCTGATCGACATCGGGCGGCGGCGGATCGCGCTGATCGGCTCGAGCCCCACCGACCGGCGGCACCCGAGGCTCCGCGGCTACCGCCAGGCGTTGCGTGCGGCCGGACTGCCCGAGCGGACGGAGTGGATCAAGCCGATCCGGAGCAACCTCGGTGAGGAGGGGGAGCGGCAGATGGCGGAGCTCCTCGCCGAGAATCCCGGCGATCCACCGGATGCGGTGTTCTGTGTGACCGACTGGGTCGCGCTTGGGGTGATCCGGGCGTTGCAGACGCGCGGGTTGCGGGTGCCCGACGACGTCGCGGTGATCGGCTTCGACGACATTCCATACGGACGCGCCGCTACTCCGACGCTCACCACGATCTCTCCGGACCGTACGGCGATCGCTCAGCTGGCCGTTTCCTCACTGGAGGACCAGATGGGGGCTCTGGCCGCGGGTACGCCGTACGAAGTCTCCGACCAGCAGGCCTCCTTCCGCCTCATCGTGCGGGAGAGCACTGGCCAGTAGGTTCGGTGGTGACGCAGCCTGGTGGCAGGCGGTGGACTGCGGATGTCTTCCAGGCGCTGATCCGCGACCGTCCACATCGCCCTGCGTTTTCGACGACCGCGGCGGCAGGCGTCGTACCGGCGCAGGCGCGTGCGGGCCTGCTCGATCCCGACGCCCTCCTCCAGCAGCTAGGCGCGGCTCGCTGACTCGGCACCGACGGGTGCGTAGGCCGACTTCGGTAGGAGGCGCAGGCCGGAGTGCACGGTCAGCAACTCGGGGAGCGCGTACTTGCTGGAGCGGGTGGTGTTGATGCCGTGGGTGCCGAATGTCATGGTGACCGAGCATTCGGCTGGGCTCAGGCCCACGAGGCGACCCCTCTGGACAGTCAGCAGCAGGGCATCCAGCGTGTAGAGCAAGGTGAGATCGAACCTGATGGTCATTGGAGACTGTGCGTCGACGGTCACGTCCACCTCGGGGTGATGGTCCGACGAGATCTTGTGGCTGGCCAAGCTGACATGCTCGGGAGTCCCGGCACTTGCCAGTGTGGCTCTCGCCGCCTCCTTGAGGTCGCGGTGTGTCCGCCAGGCCCACAGGATGGGCGCACCGAGGTCCTCATCGAGCACCTTGGCGAGCGCGCCGGCCACGGGACCCGAGACCAGCGGACCGACTCGGGGCACGGCCTTGAGAACTCCGCTGCGCGTGACGATGTTGTTGAGTTCCGTGGACGCGTCGTGACTGGCCTCGGTGAAGAGAGAGACGATCGTGACGCGGTGGTTACTTGTGTTCATCGCTTGTCCTCCTGCAGGTACTGCTGCCCGCGGTCAAGGCGAGCCTTCACGCTGATGCGGTGCGACGGGCCGGACTCCTGCATGCTCGGGCTCGTCGGGGTGAGAGGCCGTCCGACCGCTGTGATCTGAGGTAGCAGACGGCCGTCCGTTTGTCCTCGCTTGTGTACGCGCGCGGCTTTTCCGGCTGCGAGGACGCCGGCTCCGATGAGCAGCGGCAGCAACCACGACGGCCAGTTCGACTCGTCGGCTGCCAGCTCCACGGTGACGGTCGTTCCCTCAGGGACCAGCTCGCCGGCGCTTGGTGTCTGGCGAGTCACATGCCGCGATCCACCCGGCGAATCACTCCCGCTGATCAGCTCGAACAGCAGCCGGCCGCGTTCGACCGCGCTGCGCGCTTCGTCCTGACTGCGATTGAGCAGGTCGGGAACCGGTACGAGCTCCCGTGTCGGCTCGCGGTTCAGATCGACAGTGACGACAGTTCCGACGTCGACTTCGGTGCCGGCCGCCGGGCGCTGGTTCACGACGATCCCAACTGCCGTCCCTGGCTTGACGATGCGGGGCTGGAACTTCAGGCGAGCCGCCCCGATCGCTTTCTGTGCCGCGGCTTCGCGATTGCCAACGACGTCTGGCACGACTGTCCGTACTGGCACCGGCGGTGCGGGGGCGCGCTCGATCTCGACGGCAATCACGGTGCCCACCGGAACCTGACCATCGCGCGGCGACTGCCGGACGACCCGTCCAGTTCCGGGACCGTCCTTGACGATCCTCGGATCGAACCCCAACTTGGCGTTCTCGATCGTCTTGCGCGCCGTCGTTTCGAGCTGGCCGACCACGTCGGGCACATCGACCAACGTGACTGCCGGCTCTCGGCGGATGTCGGCGGTCACCTTGGTGCCCGCGTCCACCGACTCGCCTGCCTGCGGCTCCTGGCTCACCACCCGGCCAGGGCGCTTGCCGTCCTGGACGATCTTTGGGACGTAGAGGAGCTCGGCGAGCTTGCACAGCTCTTCCGCCTCGACTTCGGAATGACCAACGAGATCTGGCACCTTCTTCGGCTGGACAGGTTTCTCCAGGACGAGTTCGACCGCCTCGCCGAACACCCCGTACGCGCCGGCGGCAGGATTCTGCCGGCCAACGATCCAGTCCGCTTTCGCCGCTCTGGGGGACGTTCGTACGACGAGGCCGAGCCCGTCCGCCACCTCGCGTGCGGCGCCGAGCTTCTGCCCGACCAGGTCAGGCAGCACGACGCCAAGCCAGAGAGCCACTACCGGAAAGGCACCGTCGGGGTCTTGCATGCTGCGCACTGCTTGCTGGGCGATCACGACCTTGTTCTCGTCGACCGCCGACGGCTTGTCGTTCATGAGCATGCAGGTGAATTCGTCGGACACGAGGCGTTTGACAGCAGCGTCTACCGACGATCCGAGCACGTCGGGAGGGGCGAGGGGTGAGCCTGTCCACTCGTTCGTGTCAGCGCGTGACAGACAGTCCGGGTGCCCGTTCCCGGCGTCGGCCGGGAGCGTCGGCAGCACCGTGAAGAACAGAGCGACGAAGAATCCAGCACCGACGATCAGCCGCACTACGCGATGAGTCACGCAAACCTCCCCCCGAGGTATCACACTTGTCTGACCCTGCGGCAGACGAGTTTGATACCGACCCGTGAGGACGTTCTCCGCGAGTCGGACCGAGGACGGTGGCTCGGGCCGGCTCGCGGTAGCCCTGCTGTCGTTCGGGGTCAGCGGGTGACGTCGTAGACCAGTTTCTGGATTCCGTTGGAGAAGGACTCGCTCTCGACGAGCGTGAGGCTCTGCTTGTCCTTGTCGGTTTCGCTGAACAGTCGCTTGCCTGCACCGAGCAGGACCGGGAACACCAGCAGGTGGTAGCGGTCGATCAGGCCGGCGTCGGACAGGTTGCGGTCCAGGGTGGCGCTGCCGTGGAGGATGATCGGGCCGCCGTCGGTCTCCTTGAGTGCGGCGACGTCGTCGAGGGACCGCAGGATGGTGATGTCGCCCCAGTTGGTTACCAGGTCCTCGTCCTTCAAGGTGGTCGAGACGACGTACTTCGGCATCGTGCGGTACAGCGGGAAGTCTTCGGTCATCGTCGGCCAGACCGGCGAGAAGGCCTCGTAGCTGACCCGGCCCATCATCATGGCCGCCGCCTCGGTCTGCTCACGGCCCTTGAGTTCGTAGGCGGCCTCGTCGAACGGGATGTCCTTGAACGTCCAGCCCGAGTTGCGGTAGCCCGGCTCGCCGCCGGGGGAGTCGACGACGCCGTCGAGTGAGACGAACGCGGTGGCGATCAGAGTACGCATCGGATGCTCCTTGGCTGCTGTGCTCGAAGTGCTGTCGTCAGTGCATCGAACAACACCACCCGAACTCGACATCCCCTACACCGAGCCCAATGTGACGCCGGTCACACTTTGGTCAGCAGTGCTTAGGCCTGCACTCGCAGTCGCATCTGGAATGGCAGGGCTCGCGCGGAGTGCCGCAAACCTGGTGTGGCAGCAGCACTGGGCCGACTCCCGGCACAGCCTGGCTACGGGCCAAGCGCAACAGTGCTTCCGCGGCGATGGGAGCGTTCTCTCCTGTCGCGGACATCCGCGCCGCGATCATCCCGGCCATCAGCGGCGCCGAGAACGACGTCCCACTCCAGCTCGCGATCCCCGCGAAGCGTCGTACCTCATGGGGCTCATCGTCTTCGAAGCAAACGTAGTCACCGACCGCGAACGCGTTCACCAGGTCCTCGCCGAGGGCGTAGACGTCGACCCACCCGCCGTAGTTGGAGAAATCCGCACGGCTGTTACCGTCCGCAGACAGTGCTCCGACTCCGATCACCCAGGAATACGCCGCCGGGAACGTCGGCAGGTTGGTCGTGTCGTTTCCGGCCGGTGCGACTACGACGGCATTCAAGTGGCGCAAACGCTTGTCGTAAAAGGCGTTGAAGGTGAGCATCGGGCGATGGAACCGGGTGATGCCGTCGAACTCACAGACGATGATGTCCGCACCCAGGTCGAGCACCTCGTCCATCCGCCGGATGATCTCGTCCTCGTACGCCATGCCCGCGTCCACGTGCCAGTCGATGGGTTCCGCTCGCTTGACGCACACCGTGGCCTTCGGTGCCGTACAGCGCACACAGCCGGCCACGAAGGTCCCGTGGCAGGCGTAGGGCTTGATGAGTTTCTTGCCAGTCACGTAGGGGTCCTCGGTGTCGCCGTCCACGCCGGCCATCCACGGCCACATCCGCGACGCGCCGTCGATCAGACCCTCGTCGACGACCCCGACCACCACGCCATGGCCGTCCCATCCGTGCGTCCCGCAACAGATTCCGCTGGTCATCGGCGGTACCGGGCCCGCCGATCCGCTCGGCACCACGGCCGGCTCCGTCGCCGGGCACGGATGCCCGTTGCCACACAACGAGAGAGCGTGGTCGGGGGTCGCCTTTCCCACACCGAGTACTTGATCCAGCCGGCGGAGAACGTTCGGCGTCGACAGTGAATCGTGATCGTTGGGCCGTTCGCCGTACCCAGCGCCGGCCTGGTCGCCACGGACCCTCCGCAGGCTCGCTCTGCCGGCCGCGTCATGGGGCATGCCATTTCGCCAGACCAGGCTGGTGACCCCGTCGATCACGGGCAACAGGCCGATCTCGACGTCTTCGGGAATGATCGGTCCGACGTCTTCACGAGGCGGCGGCTTCTGCTCGTCAGGGGCCTGCGCTTCCTGGTCATCAGGCTCGGGCGTTCGAGTCAGGGCGTCGAGCACCAGGTCAACGTCCTCCGTGCGGACGAGAAGGGTGTCCCGCCGATAGAAGTACTCGACGTATCCGAGGTTTTCCCAATCGTCTGGGTACGCGGCCGTAGTGCCACGCCACCGTTCGGGCCTGCCGTCCTCGTCCGGGTCTTTCAGGATGAGGCGTAGTGCTTCTTTGAGGCGTTGGTCTGCTGGCATTTTGGTCCCCTCCTTTGTGGTCAAGAAATTCGGAGAATGCGCGAGGCGGGGGTATTAGGATCGGAAGATGTTCGGGTAAGGGGAGGGCGGGTTTTGGCGTGGACGCGTTTGAGTTGCATGCGCTTGCACTCTCGCGGCCGGCTGAGGCCCTGAGGATGGCCGAAGAGGTACTGGCGAACTCCCCGTCGCACTCCGAGGCCGCGGCAGCTCATCAGGCGGCGGGGGTCGTCCACCGCGACTTCGGCGACATCCATCAGGCGGTGGTCGAGCTCAAGGCCGCGCACCGGCATGCTCGTCAGGCGGCCGATCGGGATCACGAGGCCGACATTCTGGCCAGCCTCGGCGTAGCCCTGGTGATGGACGGTCACACTGACCGCGGGGTGGCCGCGCTCAACTCGATCGCGCCCGGCCGGACCGGCGTGCTCGCCGGTCGGATCCTGATCCGCCGCGTCTGGGTGTGGGGCGCGGTGCTCGGCAAGTACGACGAGGCGCTGGCCGATGCCGAACAGGCAGTGGCGCTGCTGAGTGACACCGGCGACCTGGTCTGGGAGGCGCGGGCGCTGACCCACCGGGCGATGGTGCTGCTGGCCATGGGCGCGATCGACCGCGCCGACGAGGACTACGCCCGCAGCGAGGAGTTGTTCGCGAAGTGCGGCCAGCAGGTCGAGTACGCCGACACCCGGCAGGCGCGCGGTGCAGCGGCGTTCGCCCGCGGTGATCTGCCGACCGCGCTGCTGTACCTCGACGACGCACAACGGGTGGTCGACGAGCTCGGCGTCCTCGAGCCGGACTTTTTCGCCAACAAGTGTCTGGTGCTGCTGGCCGCCGGTCTGACGCGAGACGCACTCACGGAGATCAACAGCGCGCTCGAACGGATCGAACAGCAGCATGGCTCGACGGCGCGACGCGCAGAGTTGTTGTACTGCGCCGGACTGGCAGCGCACGCGGTCGGCGCTCTGGATCTGGCCGAGAGCCGCAGCCGCGACGCGCTGAAGCTGCTCCGCCGCCAGCAGCGTCCGTGGTGGGCGGCGCGTGCGGAGCTTGCACTGCTCCAGTCCCGCTACGCGGGCGGCGACCGTACGGCGCGTCTGCTGCACACCGGCCAACGGGTCAGTGCTGAGCTCGACAGGCTCGACCTGGACCTCGCCGCGGAGGCGCATCTGCTGACCGGTCGGCTCGCTCTCGCGCGGACCGACTCGGCCGAGGCCAGACGCCACCTGAAGATCGCGGCCGCAGCGCGGCACCGTGGCCTGCGGGCGCGCGGCGCCGGCTGGCTCGCCCAAGCCACGCTCCACCAAGGCGACGGCCGTTCGCGCGCGATGCTCGCCGCCTGCCGGCAGGGCCTGAGCCTGATCGAGATCTACGTGCGCACTCTCGGTGCCACCGAACTCCGCGTCCTGGCCACCGCCCAGGGCGCGGAGCTCGCCTCGATGGCGCTCCGGTACGCCGTCCAGCGCGGCAACGCCCGCCAAGTCCTCGACTGGAGTGAACGCTGGCGTGCCACTGTGCTCGCGATCCCGCCGGTCCGGCCGCAGCGCGATGACGGCCTGGTCGCCGATCTGACCGCGCTGCGGGACCTGACTCACCGTCTGGAGGCCAGCCGCGACTACCGTGCCGGATCCGGTCCGCTGCATCGCGAACGGCGGCGCCTCGAGGCCGTCGTACGCCGCCGGGTCCTGGTGACACCCGGCGCTACGGGCGACCGGCCCGACCAATTCCGCAGTACCGATCTGCTCGATCACCTCGGGGATCGCAGTCTGGTCGAGCTCACCGACGTCGACGATCAGTTGTACGCCATGGTCGCGGCGCGTGGCCGGATCCGCCTCAAGCCGGTCGGTCCCACCGCACTGGCGACTCATCGGCTCTCCCACGCGTTGTTCGCACTGCGACGCGAGGCGACCGGACGCGGCACGCACCAGCTCGACCTTGACGACATCGGGGCCCGGCTCGAGACAGCCCTGCTGGGTGAGGTCGTCAAGCATCTGGAGGACGGCCCGGTGGTCGTCGTACCGACGGGCCGGCTGCATGCGGTTCCGTGGAGTCTGCTGCCCTCGCTACGGCATCGGCCCACCTCGGTGGCTCCGTCAGCTGCAGCATGGTTGCGCGCACGGAACGCTGCGCCGCCGTCGTCCGAGCGGGTGGTCCTGATCGGTGGTCCACAGCTGTCGACAGGACGAGAGGAGGTACGGCGTCTCGCGGAGCTGTATCCGGACGCGGTGGTGCTCACCGGTGGCGATGCGACGGCCGAAGCGGTGCTGGAGGCGATGGACGGGGCGGCGTTGGTGCATGTCGCGGCACATGGCACGTTCCGGGCGGACAGCCCGCTGTTCTCGGCGCTCGAACTGGATGACGGACCGCTCACGGTGTACGACCTCGAACGGCTGGAACGGGCGCCGCACCGGGTCGTGCTGTCGAGTTGCAGCTCGGCCCTTGGCGGACCCAGCGGTGCGGACGAGTTGCTCGGTCTGGTGAGCGCATTGGTCGCGCTCGGGTCGTCAGGGTTGGTGGCGAGCGTCGTACCGGTGAGCGACCCGGCGACGGTGCCGCTGATGCTGGGTCTGCACGGCAGGCTGCGGGTCGGGGACGATCTCGCCGAAGCACTCGCCCAGGCCCGGGAGTCGGCCGGCGACGGCCAGTTGGCGCGCACGGCTGCGCAGTCCTTCATCGCCCTTGGAGCCTGAGCGCCGGTCATAGTCGCACCCAGTCGGTGACCACTCGGCCGGTGGCCGTGTCGCAGCGCAGCCGGACCGAACCAGCAGGCAGGGTCGGCAGGACGAAGAAGCCGGTTTCGTCGGCCGTGACACGGTACTCCGCGCCGTCCGCGGTCTCGATGAGGATCTCGCCCGCGCTGGGCGGGAGGATCTGGCCGACCACTTCGACCAACGTCACCTCGAGTTCCATCGACAGGGGAGCGGAGGTGAACACCAGCAGCCGGTTCTCCCCGGGCTCAGCCCGGGTCTCCGCAACCGGCTCCAGCGAGGAGTCGAAGGTCAGGATGGCCCGCAGGAGTTCCTCGTCGATCGTCCGCCACGAGAGCGCTCCCTCGGCATGCTCGGCGACCGTCCGTGCCAGCGGTGCGGTCTCCCGTAGAGCCTCCGCGAGATCCTCCAGGAGGCAGTCGTCGTCATCCCAGCGTCGCCGCGTCATGCGGATCACCTCCCGACGATTCCGAAGCTTCGACGTACGCCTTGACCGGCGGCGAGCCGCGGAGCCGCTCCAGCGCGCGCGAGCGGGTCGGCCCGATGCTGCCGACCGGAATCCCGGTGCGCTCGCTGATCTCGACGTACGACGGTGGTGGGTCTTCCAGCAGTAACAACAGCAACTCGCGCTGCCGGCGTGGCAGTTCGGCCATCCCGGCGAGCAGCACCTCGTGCCGCTCAGCCCGGCACAGGTCTTCGTCGGGTTCACCGGTGTCGGCCGCGACCGACTGGTACTCGGGATCCAGCGGATCGCTGGGCCGCAGCCGACGGTTGGTCGACAGGTACCGGATCGACTCGCGACGTGCGGTCGTGATGATCCACCCCGGGATCGCCTGCGGTTCGTGCAGGCTGTCGAGGTGCTCGACCAGCCGCAGCCACACGGTCTGTGCGACGTCGTCGGTCTCGCTCGGCGTCAGCCGGAACCGCCGGACGACGGACACCAGCAACGGCGCGTACCGCATGACGAGCTCGCGCCACGCCTGCTGCTCGCCCCCGGCCGCGGCGGTCACGAGATCGGTGACCGGTGAAACCTCATCCATCATTCCGGTTCCCCCTGTTGTTCAGGGCTCTTATTGGTACGGACCGCACCAGGGCACCGCCAGATACATCTCGGTGGCAGGTATCTGGAGGACGCCGCGCCGGGTCCGCCCGTAGAGGACTCGTTTTCGGGGGGATCCCATGAGCACACCGCCGATGTACAGACCGGCGCCGGCACCCGCGCAACAGAGGTCGACCGCGCTTGACGTCAGTGCCTTGCGCCACCCGACAGAGGGCTCGCGCTTCGCCCTCGCGTGCATCGCCAGTACGGCGGTGGTCGCGGGCGCGGTGTTCGTCTTCTTGTCGACCGGCCATGCCCTCGAGATCGCGCTGATCATCGTCATCCTCGTGCTGCTCATCCTGCTGATTCGCGTGGTGCAGATGGTGCTGCGGATTCACCTGCTCGCGAACGCGGTCCACGTATCGGCTGCGACCCTTCCCGATGTCGACGACGTGGTCCGCGAGGTCCGGGCCCGGTTGGCGTACGAGGGCCGGCTGGACATCTTCGTGGTGAACAAGACGAGCCGCACGCTAGGCGAGACGTCGGCGCCGGTCGCGATGATCAGCTTCTTCGGTGTCCGGTTCATCCTGGTCGAGGGCGACGTGATCGGTGATCTGTCGGACGACAGTCAGCGCGGGCAGTTCGTTTTTCTGCTGGCGACGTACGTCGGAGCGCTCAAGGCACGGCACACAGCCTGGTCGCTGATCCTGTCGATCCTGCGGGGTTTGGCGCTGCCACGGTTGGTCGGACCGTTCGTCGCTCCGTGGTATCGCGCGACGGTGTACACCGGCGACCGGATCGCGCTCGCCTGCTGCGGAGATCTCGATGTGAGCCTGCAGGCGTTCTACCGGGACCTGGTCGGCAAGGACATCTCGACCCGTGTGCGGCCCGGCGGCTTCGTGGCCCAGGCCCTCCACGCGCGACGTCGGATGCTCCTGCGGCTTTCCCAACTGCTCCACTTCTCGCCACACGCGACCAACAGGTACCTCGAACTGTTGTCCTTCGCGGCTCAGCGCGAACCCGCGGGGTTCGAGGCGTTTCGCAGCGAGGTGGACCCGGCCACCCGGGAGTTCGACGGAGTCCTTGCGCAGCTGGGAAGCCGGCGAGCGACCGGAGCGGCCCCGGCGATCGGTGTCGCGTTGTCCGTCCTGCTGCTCCTCGGCGGCATCTCGACCGGACTGACCGTGCGGGACACTGGCGTCGCAAACTTCGCCTACGACTACTTCAACCGGGGCGGCGGCAGCGAACCCGAACCTGTACTGCCTACCGACCCGGTGACTACCCCGAGCCCGATCCAGCCGACGCTGGACCCGGCGGATGTCTTGATCGCGAGACTGCCGGCGGACCTGCGAGCGACCTGCACTACCGGGACACCGGAGTCCGACGAGGTCGTGCTGGTGGTCGACTGCACCCCGACCGGCTCCTCGGCACCCGAGACGGTGAGCTACCTGGCTTACCCGAGCGCGGCCACACTGCGCGCGGCCTTCGAGCGGTACGTCGGCGAGATGGCAACCGGTCAGTGCGAGACCGGCTCGAACCACCGGACGACGTGGACGTCCAACAGCATCACCCGCGGATCGCTGGCCTGCTACACCGCCCGTTCGGGGAAGGCGACGGTTCTGTGGGGCACCGACGACGCGGCCCTCCTCGCCATAGCCCAGGACGAGACTCTCGAGGTCGATGACCTCTACGCCTGGTGGAAGCAGCACGCCGTGATCTCCTAGGCTTCTCGAAACTGTATTTATCGGCACCTGTGCCGCCTCTTGTGGACAGGTCGGGAGTCGTCGTTGCAGGAGGGGTCGATGGGATCTGCGGGGAGAACTGCGGTTGTGGTCGGTGGCGGGATCGTCGGCTTGGCCGTGGCGAGGGCCTTGCAGCGGCTTGATCCCGGGACGCCGGTGATCGTGCTCGAGAAGGAAGGGTCGGTCGCGGCGCACCAGACCGGGCACAACTCGGGGGTTGTGCACTCCGGGCTCTATTACAAGCCTGGCTCCCTGAAAGCGCGACTGGCAGTGGCCGGGGGAGCAGCGCTGAAGGAGTACTGCGATGAGAAGGGCATCCCGGTCGACATCTGCGGGAAGCTCGTCGTCGCGACCACCGAGGCCGAGTTGCCACAGCTCGACCGGCTCTTCGGCAACGGCCACGCGAACGGGGTCCCGGTCCGGCGGCTGACCCTCGACGAGGTCGCGGAGCGCGAACCGCATCTGCGCGTGAAAGCTGCCCTGGCGGTCGATTCCACCGGTCGGGTGGACTTCAAGCTCGTGGCGGATGCCCTGGCCGAGGACGTCCGCGCGGCCGGTGGTGAGATCCGTACCGGGGTGACGGTGACGTCGATCGAGAACGTGGGCTCCGTCGTCCGCGTGCGTACGACGGACGACGTGATCGAGGCGGATCGCGCCGCGGTCTGTGCCGGCTTGCACAGCGACCGGCTCGCGCGGGCCTCCGGACTCGAGCCAGGTGTCCGCATTCTCCCGTTCCGCGGCGAGTTCAGCGAGATCGTCCCGGAGCGTGACTTCCTGGTGAAGGGACTGGTCTATCCGGTGCCCGATCCCGACTTGCCGTTCCTCGGCGTACACCTCACCCGTGGCATCGACGGCACGGTCCACGTCGGGCCGAACGCCGTACCCGCCCTGGCCCGCGAAGGCTACTCCTGGCGGAAGATCGTGGCTCGGGATCTGCGGGAGTCCTTGTTCTACCGGGGCTCATGGAAGCTCGCGCGGCGCTACGCAAAGACCGGCGCCAAGGAGGTCATGCGCTCACTTACCGGCCGAGCGCTCGTACGCGAAGCCCAACGAATGCTGCCCGAGCTACGAGTCTCCGACGTACGACGCTCAGGCGCCGGCGTGCGCGCCCAAGCGGTCACCCGCGACGGCAAACTCGTCGACGACTTCCTCTTCCTCCGAGACGGCCGCACCCTCCACGTCCTCAACGCCCCCTCCCCGGCCGCCACCGCCTGCCTGACCATCGCCGACCGGATAGCCGAGGAACTCAGCGCCGACCGAGCCTGAGGTCAGGGCGTCGTCATCTGAGTGGTCTGCTGTGCGGCCCAGCGGGCGGCTGCCTCGGCGACCGGGATCGTCGGGTTCACCAGCCACGCGGCCTCGAGGCCGTAGCAGAACGCGATGATCTCCATGGCCTTGAGCTGCGGATCGATGTCGTCGCGCATCTCGCCGCGTTGCTGAGCGGACCTCAGGGTCGCCGTTACGCGTTCGATGGTCGTGCGGTAGCCCTCCACCAGGCGGGGGTGGAGGTCGGTGTCGGGGGAGACGTTCTCGCCGAGGACGACCGTGTTCATGCCGAGCAGGCTGTACACCTTGTCGTCGTGCTGGCTCGGCCAGCTCGCCATGTGCCGGGCGATGATGTCCACGATCTTGACGCCGGGGTCGGGCCCGTCGCCCCACAGCCATTCCTCGGTGAAGGCCAGGTGGCGGTCCAGCACGGCGTTGAGCAACGCCTCCTTGCTGCCGAAGTGATAGAGCAACCCGGTCTGTGACACACCCGCCTCGGCCGCGATGTCGGCCAGGCTCGTGCCGCGCGCTCCGTTGCGGGCGATGAAGCGTACGGCGACGTCGACGATGCGCTCGCGGGTCTCGAGGCCCTTGGCCGAGGTCTTGGGCTTCTGGGTAGCGGGCACGGTCGATCTCCCTCGCGATGGGCCGAAACGGTCGCCGCCAAGCATAGACAACCGACTGAGTACTCGGTAGCTTTTGCAAAACAGACTGAGTACTCAGTCTGGATTGAGGGCAACGAAAGGACGGTCCCGATGAGCGCAGCGTCCCCGCGGGAATCCCCGCCCCGGCCGCACGAGCAGGTCCAGGCCTTCCTGGACAGCTCCGGCTCATCACCCGACCCGTGGAGCGCCGACATCGCGACGGTGCGGGCGGACGCGCGCCAGAAGGTCCTGGCCGTGTCCGGCGAGCCCTCATCGGTCGCTTCCGTCGAGTCGATCGACGCGGGCGGCGTGCCGGGCCGGCTCTACCGACCCACCGGTGGCGAACGACAAGTGCTGATCTGGGCACACGGTGGCGGCTGGATGCACGGCGACCTCGACACCGCCGATGGTGTCGCCCGCGCTCTGGCGAACCGGGCCGCCTGCGCTGTCTTGTCGGTCGACTACCGGCTGGCTCCCGAGCACCCCTTTCCGGCCGGTTTCGACGACACTTGGACCGCCATCACGTGGGCTCGACGCACCTTCGACAGCGTGGCCGTCGGTGGCGACAGCTCAGGGGGAAATCTCGCCGCCGCGGCGGCGCTCAAGGCGCGCGATGAAGGCGTCGAGTTGGCAGCCCAGTTGCTCGTCTACCCGGTGCTCGACAGCACCGAGGACACCGATTACAAGATCGGGTTCCAGCAGCGGTACGAGCGCTTCGCCGGCCGGCCGGGTTTCGGCTCGAGCAGCTATCGACGGCTCAAGCACATCTGGGAGACCTATGTCCCCGATCCAGCCGCGCGCAAGGCGTCGTACGCGTCACCGCTCCATGCCCAATCTGTGTACGGCGTCGCGCCCGCGACGATCATCACCGCCGAACACGACTTCCTCCGCGGCGAGGCCGAGGACTATGCCCGGCGCCTCCAGACGGCCGGCGTACCGGTTGAGCTGCACGAGTACGCGGGCCAGATCCATGGCTTCTTCGAGATGTTCACCGTCATGACCGACTCACATCACGCCATCGGCGTGGCCGGCGACGCCGTACGCCGTGCCTTCCAATCCATCCAGCCTTCGAGGGAGTTCTCGTGCGATCGCTGACCAAGTACCGCCTGGCCGCCGTGGTAGCGGCCACCACTCTGCTCCTCACCGCCTGTGCACCCGGCGGGAACTCCGAAGCCGGCCCGGTGCCGTCCAAGCCGGCGACCACCGGCGTCGGGACCGAGCCGGTCACCCTGAAGGTGCTCGTCAACAGCGGCGTCGACGTCCCGTTCTACACCGCGCTCGGCGAGCTGTTCCACGCCAAGTACGCGAACGTCACGGTCAAGGTGGAGAACCAGGACTACGCCACCCTGACCACGAACATCGCGCACATCCTTGCCGGGAGCAACGTGCCTGATCTCGTGCGGGTCTCGCAGCTCGGCAACCTGATCGACGACCACCTGCTCACCAGCCTCGACCCGTATGCCGCGGCGTACGGGTGGGACAAGTGGCCGCAGTCGCAGTTCAGCTCGACCCGCGTCGGGCCGGACGGCAACGAGCGGGGGACGGGTTCGCTGTACGCCGCCGGCGCCGGATTCGGCCTGACCGGGGTGTACTACAACAAGGCGCTCGCGCAACGGATCGGCATGACGCAGCCACCGGCGACCGTCGCCGAGTTCGAGCAACTGCTCGCCAAGGCGAAGGCCGCCGGGCTGCAGCCGATCATGATCAACGGCAAGGACGGCGGCAGCGTGTATCCGCTGCAGAACCTGGTGATGGCGTCCGAGGCCGACGCGCAGGCCGTCCAGGACTGGAACTTCGCCAAGCCCGGCGCGAGTATCGACAACCCGGCGACGGTGAAGGCCGCCACGACGCTGCAGCGCTGGGGACAGGCCGGATACCTGCCCGCCGACGTGAACGACATCGACCAGACCCGGGCACCGGTCGAGTTTGCCAAGGGCAACGGTGTGTTCTTCCCGAGCGGCAACTGGCAGGCGCCAGGACTGGACAAGGCCGGGGCCGGCCAGTTCGGGTTCTTCCTCTTCCCGGCCGGTGAAGCCGGCGGGCCGTCGTACGCGATGACCGCTGCCGCCAACCTCGGGATCCCGGCGAAGTCGTCCCATGCCGACGTCGCGGCCGCGTTCCTGGATTTCGTGCAGACCAACGAGAAAGCGCGGCAGGACACGGTCACCCTCGGCGGCCTGGTGCCGGCAGGCCCGTCGGACGCCGCGGCTCCGACCGCGCCCGCGGGGTCGGCGGTCGCTGCCACCGTCGGCGCGTTCCAGCAGCTGCTGAAGAGCAACGGGTTGGTCGGCTTCATGGCTGACGCGACGGCTTCGATCCACGTCAACAGCCTGATCCCGCAGACACAGTTGCTGCTGGCAAGGAAGACGACACCCGAGGCGTACGCGGCGAAGGTGCAGTCCGACTACGCACGCGACCTCGGTAGGTGATGGTGGCGAGCCGACAGCCTCGGCGCTGGAGTGCATTGCTCTGGGTTGCGCCAGGGTTCGGCATGTACGCCGTGTTCGTGCTGTTCCCGATGCTGCAGTCCGTTCAGTACTCGTTCTACGACTGGGACGGCATCGGCCGCGCGACGCCGGCCGGGCTGGACAACTGGAAGGCGATCTTCACCCGTCCGGAGCTGTTGGCCTCCGTGGAGCACGCCTTCATCCTCATCATCTTCTACACGGTCCTACCGGTCGGGCTCGGGCTCGTCGCGGCCTCGTTCATCCGCGAACTCCGGCCGGGCGCGTTCAGTACGACGGCGCGGGTGGTGCTGTTCATCCCACAGGTACTGCCGTTGGTCGCGGCCGGGATCGCCTGGACATGGATGTACTCCTCGAACGGCTTGGTCAACCAGGTCCTGCGCGCGGTCGGCCTCGATCGGCACACGCGGGCGTGGCTCGGTGACTTCACGTTCGCCTTGCCCGCGGTGGGTGTCATCGGGGTCTGGGTCATGCTCGGCTTCTGCACGGTGCTGCTGCTCGCGGGGATCGGCAAGATCGACCCGGCGCTGTACGAGGCGGCCAAGCTGGACGGCGCGGGGTGGATCAGCGAGTTCTTCGCCGTGACGCTGCCCGGGCTGCGGCGGGAGCTCGTCGTGTGTACGACGTTCACGATGATCGCGGCGTTGGCGAGCTTCGACGTCATCCAGATCTCGACGCAGGGCGGCCCCGGCTACCAGACGATGGTGCCCGGCGTACAGATCTACCGGCTGACGTTCCTGCAGCAGCACGTCGGCCAGGCCTCGGCGCTAGCGGTGTTCCTCGCCGCGCTCGTACTGGTGGTCATCTGGCCGATCCAGCGGCTCGGGAGGGAGCGATGACCCAGCGAGTCACCCGCACCGGCATCCTGCTCGCACTGATGCTGTTCGCGATCGTGCCGTTGCTGAGCATGTTCACCACGGCACTCGCGGCGCCGGGCAGCACGCCGCAGGGGCTCAGCTGGCCGAGCGATCCGCACTGGCACAACTTCGTGGACGCGTGGAGTGCGGCGAACTTCCTCGCCTTGTTCCGCTCGAGCACGCTCATCGTGCTGGGTGTCGTCCCGGCCACGGTTGCCATGGCCACGGCCGCGGGCTATGCGCTCGCCCAGCTGAATGTGCCCTTCGGTAAGGCGATCTACGGTCTGCTGCTCGTCGGGCTGACCCTGCCGTTCGAGGCACTCATCACCCCGCTGTACTACGACCTCCGGAGCATGGGATTGCTCGGGACGCGGCTGGCGATCGTCCTGCCACTCATCGGACTGCTGATGCCGTTCGGGGTCTTCTGGATGCGCGCACACTTCCTCGGTGCGGAGCCGGCGCTCACCGAAGCCGCGAAGGTCGACGGTGCGACCTCCTGGCAGACGTTCCGCCGCATCCATCTTCCACTCGCCACCTCGGCGTGGTCCGCGTTGTCGGTGCTCTTCTTCCTCGCCAGCTGGAATCAGTACCTCCTGCCGCTGGTGCTCGTCGACGACCCGACGAAGCGCACCGTGGCCGGTGGGCTGGGCGCCTTCCAGGGCCAGTACGGCACCGACATCGTGCTGCTGTGCGCCGGATCGCTGCTGATCATCCTGCCCTCGCTGGTGATCTTCCTGATCTTCCAGCGCAACTTCGTCAAAGCACTCATGCAAGGAGCCGTGAAGTGAACCACGCCCGCCACACCGTCCTCGTCGCCCCGGCGACCTCGAAGCTCGAGGAGATCGAGATCCGCACGCCCGGACCTGGCGACGTGGGGGACGGTGTCGACCCCAGCTATCGGCGACCTCGTCACCGGTCGCTGGACCTCGTCGTTCGCCGAGCTGATGGTCGTACCGGCCGAGTACGCCGTCGTCGTACCGCCCGGGCTCAGCGAGGCGGCCGGGATCGGCGAGCGCGCGAAGCCGGATGGTTTTGTCAAAGCGCTCATTGTGATGACTCTCGACGGAGGTGGGGTGGTCACGTAGTCTGCGGAAGGCGGCTAGGAGAGTCTCATGAATCAAGGCTTGCTGAACTCGTTGACGGATGCTGAGCGCATGCTGGTGGCTGAGACCGAGCGGGATGTGCTGAAGGGTCTGGACGAGGACGAGCTCCTGGATCTGCACCAGCGGATCCGGCGGGTTCGGACGAAGTACGTGAAGAACTATCGGCGCTCGGCGAGTGCCGCCGTCGCGCAGGCGGGTGGACGCGGGATGTCCTACGCCAAGAACCAGCGCGATCGCGACAAGGCGGAGCTGTTCGAGTCGGTGCTGGCGAGGGTGAGCCGGGAAGTTGCCGTGGCAGCCAATCGCGCGTCGATGCAACTGCGGAGCGAGCGGATCGAGGCGGCCAGATCCGCGAAGGCCGGCGGTCCGGCGATGAGCACGGTCGCCAAGCCGACCGTGGAAGCGGCCGGCAGGCCGCGCGCGACCAAGACCACGGGTGGATTGAAGAAGGATGCGTCCACCCGGGCCCAAGGCGCCCGCCGTCAGGCGAAGCGCGACGCTCGCTGAGCCTGAGAACGAGAAAAACTCGTCCGAATCGGGGGATCACAGCCGGGACCGCGGTCGGGTTTGCTGGTGTCCCGTATCAGCCGGGAGGGGCCGAAAGATGCACAGTGCGACCGCACGGCCGTTACGTCGAGGGCGTTTCGCCAAGGCGCTCGTGATCGGTGCTGCCCTGGTAGCGGTCGGCCTGGCGTACGGCGTACTGGTGCCGGACGGTGCGGCGGGTGCGGACGGGGCGCAGTCCCAGCAGATCGAGGAAGGCCGGAAGCTGTTCGCGGTCGGCTGCTCGAGCTGTCACGGTCTGCACGCCGAAGGTGGGACCAACGGCGACGGCGCGGTGACAGGACCATCGCTGATCGGCGTCGGCGCGGCCGCGGTCGACTTCCAGGTGAGCACGGGACGGATGCCGGCGGCACAGACGGGTGCCCAGATCCCGCAGAAGACCCCGGCGTACACGGAGGAGGAGATCGCGGCGCTGGCGGCGTACATCGGCTCGCTCGCTCCGGGACCCGCGGTGCCCGCGTCGGAGTCGTACGACATCAGCAAGGTGACGCAGGAGGACATCGTCCGGGGTGGTGAACTGTTCCGGACGAACTGCACGGCGTGTCACAACTTCGCCGGGCGTGGTGGGGCGCTCCCGAACGGCCGCTACGCGCCATCGCTGATGGAGACCACGCCGAGGAACATGTATCAAGCGATGCTCACCGGTCCACAACAGATGCCCGTCTTCTCCGACGATGTCATGCTCCCCGAGGACAAGCGCGCCATCATCGCCTACATCGTTGCACTGCAGAACGAGAAGGACCCGGGAGGTTTCGGTCTCGGGCGGCTCGGGCCCGTCTCCGAAGGCCTGTGGGGTTGGCTGCTCGGGATCGGTCTCCTGATCGTGGTGGCGGTATGGATCGGGGCCAAAGTGCCCAAGATCCACGGTCGGCGCATTAAGACAAAAGGCGACTGAAAACAAACGCATGTGAGGTCGGCCTGTTTCGCCACGTAAACACCACTGCGCGTTTGTACTCCCGCAATCGGTGCGCACCGGTTAGTCTCGTTTCTCGAGGACGCAAAAGCCGGACAACTCACCGAAAAGGGCACGCCCACCCAGAGGAGGGCGACGCGTGTGACGAGCCCGGGTTCTGGAGGAAGGGCGCGCGAGGAGTTCCAGCATTCGGCTGCCGCGAAGATCCCGCGGCCGCCTCTCACGCTGGTGACTCGCGAGCGGCTGCATTCTGCCCTCGACCTCGGCGTTCGGTCATCGCTGACCATGCTGATCGCCGCGGCCGGTACCGGTAAGACGGTGCTGCTGTCGGACTGGGTGGCGCGCCGGCAGAAGTCCGGCGAGCCGGTGATCTGGGTGTCCGGACAGGCGCCCGGCGCGCTGGGCGGCGTCCTCGCGCAGGTGATCGGCGCCGATGCCCCGGATCCGATCGTGGTCGACGACGCGCACCTGCTGCCGAAGTCAGCTGTCGCCGAGATGTCGGACGTCCTGCAGGAGTCACCCCACTCGGTCCGGCTGCTGCTCGCCAGCCGGTACGACCTCCCGCTGCCGGTGCCGGAGCTCGAGCTCCGGGGGATGGCGCTGACCTTGCGTTCGCGGGATCTGCGATTCAACGATGCCGAGGCCACCGCACTCGTCCAGGCGCACGCCCGGAACGCGACCACCGACGACATCCAGCTGTTCCAGGAGAAGACCGCCGGCTGGGCTGCCGCGCTGGTTCTCGCCGCCCGGACGCTCGCCGCGTCCGGTGACGCCGTGTGGGCCCTGGTCAATCAACGGCCGGTGCTCGATCTCCTGCTCGGCGAATCGTTGAGCACTCTCGACGAGCGGGTCCAGGCGATGCTGCTGAGCACCTTCGGAACCACCACGTTGACCGAACACCTGGCAACTGTGCTGAGCGGGGACGCCGAGGCCGGTCCGATGCTTGCGGATCTCGCGGGCAGCGGACTCCTGGTGACGGCGTACGCCGACGATCCGGCCGGCGAGCCGCTCTACCGGTACCACCCGCTGCTCCTGGAGCTGCTCCGGCGCCGCGTCGCGGTCAGCGCCGCCGACAGGCAGCTGGCCGTCGCCGGACGGCATCGATCTGCTCTCTACTTCGAGAACCGTGGTGATGGCTGCTCAGCGCTGCGCAGCGCGCTCGAGGCCGATGACGCGGCGCTGGTCGCGCGGATCCTGCTCGGTCACGGGCCGGGGATACTGGCTGCCGGTGAGTCCGGTCTCGTCGAGGCTGCCTTCGAAGCGCTGCCGGCCGGTTGTGTCGACGAGCAGTCCCGACTGATCGGTGTCCGCGGCCTGCTGCGGCGAGTGAACGGGGACGTGGCCGGGGCGGTCCTGGACGCGGCGCGGGCCGACGGCCTGGCCGCGGGGACGGGTTCGGGTACGCCGGACGACGACGCGCTGGCCGCGGACGCCGTACTGCTGCGCCTGTGGGAATCGCGCTACGGCTGGCACGACGTGCACGCGGCGATCGGCCGGGCGAGAGACCTGCTCGCCCTGGCTCCGACCGACGGCGACGGCCGGCCCCGCGCCGTGCTCGGGCCCGAGCGACTGGCCTGGCTGCTGATCGAGCTCGCGGCCGCGGAGACCTGGGCCGACGAGCTGGACGCGGCAGTCAGCCATCTGGACGAGGCACTCGTGACGGCGCGGATGGCGGGACATCATCGGCTGATCGCAGGTGGTCTCGCCCACCGGGCGGTCGTGGAGTGTGTGCGCGGCCAGATCCGGAACGCGGCCCGTTCGGCACAGGCGGCGATCGACGCGGGCGGAGAACAAGGACTTCCCGAGGAGTACGCCGTACGCGCGCAGGTCGTCCTGGGACTCGCGGCACTCAGCGAGCTCGACCTGGACACCGCATGGCACTGCCACGAGGTCGTGGCGGCCACCGACGTGGCCGGGGCGGACACAGTGGTCGTGGCGTTGCGGGCGATGTTGCGAGCGGTGCTCCTGGTCGAGCGAGGGCGCCTGGGCGAGGCGATGACCGAGCTCACCACCGACCCGGCGTCGGCCGGTCCCTTGCCGTCGTTCCTGTCCCGCGACCTGGCGCTCGTACGGTCGTGGCTGGCGACCCTGGTCGGAGACAAGGCAGCCATCGAGACACAGGTGACTGTGCTCGAGCGCACCGGGAACCCGGCCGAGGCGGAGCTGGTCCGGGCGCTGGCCACCATCGTCCAGGGGGACATCCCGATGACGCTCAAGCTGATCGACGATGTGGTCGACCGGCCCGGCCTCTATCCGCCGCTGGCCTCGATGGCCGCCTCGTTCCGAGCCGTCCTGCTGGGCCGGGCCGGTGACGAGCCGGCCGCCGAAGCCGCGCTGGTGGACACCCTGAACCGGGTCACGCCGCAACGCATGCTGCATGCGCTCACCCCGGCCGGCGACGAGCCTGCCTTCCTCGACCAGTTGCGCAAGCACGTCACCGGCCCGAACCCGCATCCGTTCGCCGCGGTCGCGCTCGAGAAGTTGTCGAGCTACCAGCCGGGATGGAGCCAGGCCGGCGGGATGACCTTGCTGGCCCGGACCCGGCTCGACGTCCACGCCCCGCCGCCGCGACGTCTCGACGCGGTGATCAACAATGCCCGGATCCGGTTGACGGCCCGCGAGGCGGATGTGCTCGACCAGCTTGCGCTCGGCAGTTCGTACACCGAGATCGCCCAGGCGCTGTTCATCACCGAGAACACCGTCAAGACGCACCTGATCTCGCTCTACCGCAAGCTGGGCGTCGAGAAGCGATCCGCGGCGCTGCGAGTGGCCCGTTCCGTCGGCCTGTTGTAGTTCATCCCCCGTACCGGGTGATCCAGCGTGACCGCCGTACGCCGATGGCTGCGCGTCGCGCGGGGCCGGGGAATTCACCCTAATCGGAGGAGGCCGGGGAGGGGCCCGATTGATGGGATGAGACGTCCCCGCGGCAACCGCGACGCGCCTGCCCCGCGGCACGGACGGGCCCTGGCGGCTGCGCTCCGACCGGAGGAGGTTTCGTGAACACGACCCCAGACGATTTCGATCCGATTCCGTCGACCAGAGTCCGGGCCAGGGTCAGTGTCGCTTCGCTGAAGCAGGCCGAGGACGAGGCGGACGCCCTCGCCGTACCGGTCGCGGCCGACGGGGACCCGCCCGACGAGCTCGGGACCGACAGGGCGGGTCTGGCGTCCGCCGGCTTCAAGGGAGACCGCGGCCAGACGCTGGTCCAGCCCCGCTCCGACGGTCCGGTGCGGGTCGCGGTCGGCATCGGTGCTCCCGGCGAGTTCGACGTCGCACTCGTGCGGGATCTGGCCGCGGAGTTCGCCCGTGCGGTGCCGTGGCACAAGCGCCTCGCGATCGAGGTTCCCGCCCGCGACGTCGGCGTGTCCGTCGCCGACTTCGCCCAGGCGGTGACCGAAGGCGTGCTGCTGGCCCGGTGGCGGTACTTCGTCGGCCGGGACGGCGACAAGCCCGCGCTGGAATCACTGCTGGTGGTGGCCTCCGAGGACCAGGTCGCAGAGGTCGAGGCCGGCGTCGAGCGCGGCCGCATCATCGCCCAGGCGTGTTCTCTGGGCCGCGATCTGGCCAACTGTCCGGCGACGACGCTGTCGGCCGTCCGGATCGCCGAAGTGGCCGCCGAGGTGGGTCCGGCGGCCGGCCTGCAGGTCGAGATCTTCGACAAGGACCAGCTGATCGCGATGGGGTGCGGCGGAATCCTCGGCGTCAACCGGGGAAGTGTGGAGCCACCCCGGATGATCCGGCTGCGCTACGAGCCTGCCGACCCGACGGGACGGATCGCCCTGATCGGCAAGGGCGTCATGTACGACTCCGGCGGCATCAGCCTCAAGCCGAGCGACGAGTCGCACGCGCAGATGAAGAACGATATGACCGGGGCCGCGGCCGTCCTCGCATCGATGACAGCCCTGCGGGACCTGGGCTGTACGACGGCTGTCACCGGCTACATGATGTGCACCGACAACATGCCATCGGGGTCGGCCATGAAGCTGGGTGACGTGTTGAAGATGCGCAACGGTACGACGGTCGAAGTGCTGAACACCGATGCGGAAGGGCGTCTCGTCATGGCCGACGGATTGGCGATGGCCGCTGAAGAGCCGGTCGACGCGATCGTCGACATCGCGACGCTGACCGGCGCCTGCCTGCGGACGTTCGGTGTCGAGATCGCCGGTGTGATGGGCAACAACTCTGCTGTCGTGGAGCAACTGAAGCGCGCGGGCGACGTGGCCGACGAACCAGTCTGGGAGCTCCCGCTGCACAAGTCCTACCGATCGCAGCTCGACTCGTCGATCGCCGACCTGACCAACATGGGCGGTGTCAACGCGGGTTCCATCACCGCCGCACTCTTCCTCGAGGAGTTCGTCGACGGCCGGCCGTGGGCCCACGTCGACATCGCGGGGACGGCCCAGCTGCCGGCGCCGAGAACCTGGCGGAACAAGGGCGCGACCGGCTTCGGCACCAAGTTGCTGATCGAGTTCGCCCGGACGTTCGCGCCGACCGGCAACGAGACGGCGCGCGCATGAGCGCCGACGCGGTCGAGGAGAAGCCCGCCAAGACCGGCGCAATGCAGAAAGTGCTCGATGGCATCGAGCGGGTCGGCAACAAGGTCCCGCACCCGGCCCTGATCTTCCTGGGGCTCATCGTCATCGTCATCGTCGCCTCCCAGATCCTGTCCTGGACCGGCGCGAGCGTCACCACCGAGGTCGCCGAGCCCAACACGGCTCAGGTCGGTCCCGAGTACCCGGGGGGAACCAGCGTCCCCGGTAACGACGCGCCGCCGGCACCGGCGATCCCCGACTTCGAGGTGCACAAGGAGACGATCACCGCCGAGAGCCTGCTGGACGGCGACGGCATCCGGTTCATCTTCACCACCGCCGTCCAGAACTTCAACGACTTCGGTGTCGTCGCGGTGATCCTGGTCGCGATGCTCGGCGTCGGTGTCGCCGAGGAGGCGGGCCTGATCGCGGCCCTCATCCGCAAGATGGTGAAGGTCGCACCCAAGGGCGCGATCACGTTCATCATCGTGCTGCTCGGCGGGATCTCGAGCGTGGCCTCGGACGCCGGCTATCTGGTCCTGATTCCGCTTGGCGCGGCGGCCTTCGCATCCCTCGGGCGACATCCGCTGGCCGGCATCGCCGCGGCGTACGCCGGTGTCAGTGCGGCCTTCTTCGTCAACATCCTGATCACCCCGGCCGACGGCATCATCACCGAGGTCACGAACGAGACGATCGGGCTGGTGGCTCCCGACGTCCACCTCAACGTCACGCACAACCTCTACTTCAGCATCGGCTCGACGCTGTTCTGCGCGGTCGTGATGACGATCATCACCGAGCGGCTCCTCGAACCCAGGCTCGGCAAGTACGACCCCGCCGAAGCACCCTCCGACGCGCCGGTCGACCATCAGCCCAGCGAGGACGAGATGGCGCTGGAGTCCCGCGGACTGCGGTGGTCGGTCTACTACCTGCTGGTCGCGGTCGCCATCATCTCGGCACTGACGTTCATCCCGGGAGCTCCGCTGCGCAACCCCGAGACCGGAGAGATCTTCGGGTCGTCGCCGTTCATGAGTAGCCTGCTCTTCATCATCTCGATGCTGTTCCTCGCCGCCGGTCTCGGGTACGGCCGGGGTTCGAAGTCCCTGACCGGCAGCACCAACGTCATCAACGCGATCGTGAAGACGTTCAACGGCCTGGGCGGCCTGATCTTCCTGATGCTGCTGATCGCCCAGTTCATCGCCTACTTCAACTACTCGAACATGTCGACGCTGGCGGCAACCGGCCTCGCGGACCTGCTCGAGCGAGCCGACATCGGTGCGCTGCCGTTGCTGATCGGGTTCATCCTGCTGGTCTTCGTCATCGACCTGATCATGCCGGGCGTGATCCCGAAGTGGGCGATCCTGGCGCCGATCTTCATCCCGCTGTTCTTCCGGCTCGGCATCGCGCCGCAGACCGTCATCGCGGCGTACCGGGTCGGCGACGGTCCGGCCAACGTGATCACCCCGCTGATGGTCTATCTGCCGTTCATCGTGCTGGTCGCCCAGCGGTACCGGAAGAAGGCCGGTCTCGGCACGGTGGTGTCGATGATGTTGCCCTACACCTTCATCGTCCTGGTCACCTGGACCCTGTTCTACGTCCTGTGGTACGTCGTCGGGATCCCGTGGGGCCCGTCCGCACCTGTGCACCTTGGTTAGGAGACGCCATGGATGACGGCACGGTGAGCCTGATCATCCTCGGGCTCGCCGTCGTCTTGTTCGTGTGGAACAAGTTGCCCGTCGAGCTCGTCGCCGTCGTCGTCGCCTTGGCCCTGTGGATCACGGGCGTTCTGGATTTCACCGCCGTACTCGCGGGTTTCGGCGACCCGGTGGTGATCTTGATCGCCACGCTGTTCGTGGTGAGCGAGGGCGTCGACTCCACCGGAGTGACCGCGTGGGCCGGCCAGACGATCGTCAGGTACGCCGGAACCACGCGGGTCCGGCTGCTGATCGCCGTCACCGGCCTGTGCGCCGTGCTGGCGGCCCTGATCACGCTCAACGGAGCGGTCGCGGCCCTGCTCCCGCTCGTAGTCATGCTCGCCATGCGGATCGGGCAACCGCCGTCGCGGATGCTGATGCCGCTCACCTTCGCGGGCAGTGCTGGATCCCTGCTGATGTTGACGGGAACACCGGTCAACATCATCGTCTCGGACGCGGCCAACGATGCCGGCGCGGGCCCCTTCCCATTCTTCTCCTTCGCGGTGGTCGGTGTTCCGCTCGTCATCGGCACCATCGCCATCTCGGTGCTGCTCGGTCCCAAGCTGCTGCCGGCCGCACGGCCTGCTCATCCGGCTGCCGACCTCGCGGTGCACGCCCAGACGCTCGATCTTCACTACGCCCTGACCGAGGGCTTCTACCGGCTGCGGGTCCGCGAACGCTCGCCGTTGCTCGGACAGGGGGTGCGCGATCTCGACTTCACGCCGTACCCGGGCGTGGAGGTCGTGGGCGTTCAGGACGGACGGGGACAGACGCGGGTGGACGCGGCGATCGATGTCGGTGACATCCTGGTGGTCACCGGTCCGTCGGAGCAGATCAGGAGCCTGACCACCGACTCGTTGCTCGCGGTCAGCATGGCGCCGACGCCGGTCGACAGCCTGATGAGCCGGGACACCGGCGTGGTCGAGGTCGTGATCCCGCCGAGGTCGTCACTCGTCGGCGAGACCGTCTTTCCGGGCATGCACCGCGGGCGTGACCTCGTCATCATCGCGGTCCAGCGGATGGGCAAGGATCGCGGCAACAAGCACACCGAGCTGGCCGAGGGCGACGCGATCCTCGTGCACGGGCCGTGGGACGCGCTCGACGAGCTCACCAGAGACCGGGACGTCCTGCTGGTGGACTCGCCGGAACTTGTCCGGCGCCAGGCCGTGCCGTGGGGACCGAAGGCGTCGGTCGCCGTCGCCATCCTCGGGGCGATGGTCGTCCTGCTCGCAACCGGCGCGGTTCCGCCCGCGATGGCGGGTCTGCTCGCCGCGACCGCGATGGTGCTGACGAGGGTGGTCGGGACGCGACAGGCCTATCGCGCGATCTCCTGGCAGATCGTCGTACTGATCGGTGCCTTGATCCCGTTGTCCGGCGCGATCCAGTCCAGCGGAGGCGCCGACCGGATCGCCGACCTGATCATCGACGCGGTCGGGTCGGGCCGGCCGTATTTGTTGCTGCTGGCACTCTTCGCACTGACCGCCGCCCTGGGGCAGATGGTCAGCAACACCGCGACGGTGCTGATCGTCGCGCCGATCGCGGTCGCGGCGGCCGAAGGGACCGGGACGTCGGTCAAGCCGGTCCTGATGCTCATCGCCGTCGCCGGCGCGGCGGCGCTGCTGACTCCCATCTCCACACCCGCGAACATGATGATCATGAGCCCGGCGGGCTACCGCTTCGGGGACTACTGGAGGCTCGGCCTCGTGGTGATGGCGTGGTGGTTGCTGACGGCACTGGTCATCATCCCGCTCGTCTGGCACTTCTGACATGTCGACCGCCGACAGGTACATTTCGACCGGCGGTCTGCCTGAGGTGGCAGCCGTCGCCGAGCTGGTTCAGACGGCGTACGAGCGCTTCCGTGGCATCCGCGACGGTGCGGCGTCGGACGTGTACCCCGCCTTGACCCGAGTCGATCCGGACTCCTTCGGGATCTGCGTCGAGGCGATCGACGGCCGCCAGTTCGAGGCGGGGGAGTCCCGTCGGCCGTTCACCATCATGAGCGTCGCCAAACCGTTCGTGTTCGCGCTGACCTGTCAGGCGGTCGGTGTCGATGCGATCCGCTCCCTGGTGGGGGTGAATGCGACCGGGCTGGCTTTCAACTCGGTGCAGGCGGTCGAGCAGTCCCAGGCGGGACGGACGAACCCGATGGTGAATGCCGGGGCGATCGCGACGACCAGCCTCACGCCTGGCGGCTCGGTGGACGAGCGTTGGCAGTTCATCGTCGATGGTCTGTCTCGATTCGCGGGACGCGAGCTCCGGTTGGATGCCGACGTACTCGCGTCGGCCTTGGCCACGAACCACCGCAACCGCGCCCTCGCCGCGCTGCTCAAGAGTGTCGGCGGCCTGGTCGGTGATCCCGATGAGGCGACCGACCTCTACACCAGGCAGAGCTGTCTGAGCGTCGCGGCGACCGACCTGGCGGTGATGGGCGCGACGCTGGCGGACGGCGGGATCTGCCCGCTGACGCAGGAACGGGTCATCGATCCGGACGTCGCCCGGGTGACGCTGGCGGTGATGACGATCGCCGGCCTGTACGAGACCTCCGGTGACTGGTTGCTCGACGTCGGCGTTCCGGGCAAGAGCGGGATCGGTGGCGGCATCGTGACGGTCTCACCCGGAAAGGGCGCGTTGGCAACCTTCGGGCCGCGGCTGGATCAGGCCGGCAACAGCGTCAACGGCCAGCTGGCCACACAGTTTCTCGCCCGCCGGCTCGGGCTCGACCTGCTCGCCTCGCAGCCGGTCCCGCCGACGTGATCTATGGGGCGCCCAGCGTGAGGGTGGTGGTGGCCGGGGCCGCCGTACCAGGCCGCAGGTAGGTCAGTTCGATGGTGTCTCCGACCTTGCGGGTCAGGGTGGCGACCACGATCTGCTCACTGCTGACGGCCGGCGCGTTGTCGACCTTGGTGATGATGTCGCCCGCCTTCAGCCCGGCCTTCTCACCCGGTCCACCGGCGTCGACCGCGAGTACGAAGAGTCCGGTCGGGGTGCCCGCTGCCTCGGCGACCGAAGGCGGTATCTCCTGCACCTGCAGGCCGGTGGTCGGATGTCCAGGCTCGCCGGTTCGGATGAGCTCGTCGGAGATCGGTTTGGCCAGGTCGATCGGGATCGCGAAGCCGAGACCGACGCTTCCGCCGCCGCTGACACCGGCTTCGTTCGGGACCGTCGCGATCGCCGCGTTGACGCCGACCAGTTGTCCCGCGCAGTTGACCAGAGCGCCTCCGCTGTTGCCGGGGTTGATGGCCGCATCGGTCTGGATGGCGCCGATCAGATGGTGGGTCACGCCGTCGCCCGGCACCGGCACGTACCGATCCAGTGCGCTGACGATGCCGGAGGTCACCGTACTGGCGAGTCCGAGCGGAGCACCGAGGGCAACGACCGGCTGACCGACCTGTACGGACGCCGACGATCCGAAGCCGATCACGGGAAAGCCTTTCGCGCTGTCGGCGGCCTTCAGCACCGCCAGATCGGTACTCGGATCACGGCCGACGATGACCGCGTCGGAGCGATGACCGTCGCTGTACAGGACGGACACAGTGCCGCCACCCGCGGCGACCGAGATGACGTGGTCGTTGGTGAGGATGTAGCCACCGTCTTTGATGATCTGCCCCGACCCGGTGCCGGCCGCGGCGCCCCGGCTCGCCGCGATCGTGACGATCGACGGCAGGACCTGGTTCGCCACCGGGATCGCGGGGCACATCGCCGTACCCGGGTCCGCGTTGCCGGCCGCGTCGACCGTGCTGTCGTCGCGTTGCGCGATGACGAAGATCAGCGCGGTGATGAGCGCGCCGACGACGAGGCCGGCCGCGATCGCGAGGGCCAGCGGGCGTCCAGGGACGAAGCGCCGCCAGCCGGTCGGTGGGGTAGCTGCCGGCTCCGGCATTTCGCCGTCGGCCTGGACCATCTCGGCCTCCTCTGGTCCGCTCAGGAGTCGGAACGCACCGATGGCAGGTCGTGCTCGACGCTCCCGTCGCCATCCCGAGAATAGGTTCGGCCCGCGTCCGGCAGGTCACCCGATCCAGGTGATTCCGGTAGTGCCACGGCGCGGTCGAAGTACAGATACACGAGGGCCGTCGAAGCGACCGGCATCGCCAGGGCGAAGAGGATCGACGACGTGACGTTGACCAGCGTGGCCGGCAGATCCGTGCCGAGCAGCAGGGCGATCCCGGCGATCGGCCCCGCCGCCAGGCCGAGCCCGATGATGATCGCGAGTGGGCCGGCGGTGCGCCACCATCGTCCCCTGACCAGCGTCTTGCTGCGGCTGAGCGCTGCACGCCCGGAGCAGTGTTCCGCCATGACGGCCGGTACGGCGAACGCCCGGCTGACCGCGTAGTAGACGGCGACCGGGATCGTCGCGACGACCAGCGTCAGTACGGCGATCACGACGAAGTACACCCCGGCCGCGCGGCTCAGCGGCCGCCGGCTCGACACCACCTCGCGCAACGCGGCACCGGTTGACGGCGGCACCCCTCGGTCCAGTTGCTCGAGCATGGCCGTGACAGCGGCCAGGAGAGCGACGTACGTCGCAATGGTCAGGAGCGTGACAGCGATGGCGACCAGCGAGGCCCAGAGACCGGTCGCGTTCTCGGTCGGGGCACCAAGGTCGGTCGGAGCGTCACGTCTGGCCACTTGAAGTTTGGCCAGCACAACCGTCACCAGGCTCAGGACGACGAAGACCGCGGCGAAGCCTCCGAAGAGCCAGGGGCGCTGCCGGAACAACCGCAGCGCGGAGACGACCGCCTGACCCCACGCCCGTCGCTGCCGGGCCGGCAGCGGATCCGCGGGGCTCCAGCGCGTACGGCTGGCCGCGAACCAGATCAGCGCCACGAGCGCGGCGAGCAGCAGGCCGAGCAGCCAGGTCCGGTCGAGCGTCTCGCGGACCAGGTTGGATCCGGTCGCGACGGCCGTACAGAAGACACCGGTGCTGCTCGGACCGAGCAAGGTGCCGGCCGGCACGGTACTGCTGTCGTCGCGCCAGGTCGCCTCCGCGTCCTGGATGGGCGTGGTCCACGAGTCCTTCATGTTCGGCCCGGTCGGCCCGTCGAAGAAGGACCGCTGCCGTTCGCCCCACCGACCCTCGAAGGCCAGCCATGGGTACTGCTGGACGTAGTCCGCGCGGGCCATCGGCACATAGGCGACGCGAGGTCTGAGCTCGGATGCCGGATTGGTCGTGTCGTCACAACCCAGTCCTTCCGAACCGCGGCCGAGGTACAGGCGCTGGCCGTACTTGTTGGCGTGCGAGCCCGCGGCCGGGTAGACGACCGGATGAGTGCCGTCGACGATCTGGAGCTTGGCGTCGCCCCACCGTGCTCGCTCGGCTCCACCATGCTGGCTGAACCCGACGGCGGTCGGGCTCATGGTCAGCGCAGCCGCCGGTGTGGCCGCCTTGAAGACGAGCTGGATCGATTCCCAGTCGCCTTCGTGGGTGTTGTTGTAGTCGTTGAAGACGTAGAAGAACCAGTACTCCAAGGAGATCTGATCGGGGAACTCGGGGTCACGGACGACATGGGCGTAGACGGTCGCCGGGTGCGTCGCGTTGATGAGCGCCGACCACTCGGCATAGTCGCAGCCGGGGCGCAGGGGGTCGCCGGGAAAGTCCAGGAAATGGCCTGGGAAGCCGTGACCGAGGTCCGTGCCTTCCGGCTGCGGCTTGACGAGGTCGGGCGGTCGCCACGGCCCACGGAGCGCGACCTGCTGATCACCCAGGACGGCTTCGACGTCGGTGGGCTGGAACTGCTCGCCGTCCTCGCACCTCGCCGAAGCCTTCTGCAGTTTGACGACGGGGGAGTAGCGCTCGGCCAGCGCCTGTGCGGCGGGATCCTCGGGCGAACCCGCGGCGGCGGCCGGCTCTGGCAGGCAGAGTACCGTCACCGTGGCCAGAGTGGACATGACCAGTGGCAGAGCTCTCATGGCAGCAGCATGGGCTTGCCGACCTGATCCCGACACCCTCCGGCTCGACCCCATTCATGCCGTGTGGGTCACCCGATCCGGGTGATCCCTTGTGCGCTGCCTCGGACTGGCTAGCCGGCCGGCGGGGCGGTGGCCTCTGAGCGTCGCCACCAGGCGATCGTCAGCAGGCCGACGATGACCGGCACGACCTGTACGGCGACCCGCCAGACGAGCAGCCCCGCCACGAGATCCGTCGCCTCGACCGTGCTGTGGTTCGAGACGAACGCCGTGTAGGTCGCATCCAGTACTCCCGCGCCCATCAGCGGGAGACAGGTCATCGGATAGATGACCATGAAGCTGCACACCAGGAGGAGAAAGTGGGACCGTCCATGGGGACGCCGACGAAAGCCAGGCAGAGAACCAGGACGCCGGCCTCCACGAAGATCAAGAGGAACTGGCTGAGCGAGGCAAGCCATCCACGCTGGTGCATCCGCTCCGCGCTGTGCAGCTGGAACGACACCAGTCGCTGCTCCCAGACCGCCGGCCCCTGACTCGTCGGTCGTACCCGCCGGAACAGCCGTCCGATGAGACGGCCGATGGTGGCGGCGGTGCGCTCGGCGCGCAAGGCGTAGACCAGGCCGACCAGCAGCACCGCGACCTGCCAGGCGCTCAGGTGGGTGAGCGCCTAGTCCACCTCGTACCAGTCCACTCCGCGAACCAGCCGCAGGAGTAACCAGCCCACGCCCAGGACGAGGAGGAGCCGGACAAGCCACAGCACAGGCTTCGGGATCTTCCGCCGTCCAGCGCTGTGGATCGGTACCACCGGCTGGGGCGCGGGCGACTCGGCCACGTCTCCCAGCCTGCTGATCGGACGCGAAACGACCATCCCCCGATCCAGGGGACCAGGCGATGGGCCGATCGAAGACCTTCCCGCGACGTACCAGATCGCCCCGGTCGCCCAGGAAGGGTGATGTCCCGGAGTGCCCGAGGCAGCAGAGTCGTTGGCGACGGGTCGTGAAAGGGGCGTCCCATGGGCCACTACGTCATCCGCGTGAAGGGAACCCTGTCGCGCGACCTGACCGACGCGTTCCCCACACTGACCGCCGATGAGGAGCCTGCGCAGACTGTCCTCCACGGGTATCTTGACGACCAGGCAGCGCTGGCCGGCATCCTGAACCACCTCGACATGCTGGGAATCAACATCCTCGAAGTGATGCAGGTCCCTCCGGCCCCGCCACCGGATCCACCGCACTCTTCATCGCCATCGCCTCCCTGACAGTCCTCACGCCACTGCTGGCAATCGCCCTCATCGGCCCCGAAAGTCCGCCCGAACCCTGAAATCCCTCGAAACCTGGCTCCTGACCAACCTCAACACCATCACCGTCATCCTCCTCACCATCCTCAGAGGCCACGGCCTGGACCTCTTCCGCTGACCCGTTGAGGTACGGTCGCCTTTCCGGTGTTGAGTGGAGGAGTGGGCGTGGCTGGTGAGGTTCGGCTGATCGTTCAGGGTGATGACTTCGGGATGTGTCATGCCGTTAACGTCGGGACGGTGCAGGCGTTTCGGGAGGGGATCCTGACGCAGGCGTCGACGATGGCGGCGTGCCCGTGGTTCACGGGGGCTGCGGCGCTGGCGCGCGAGTACGGGATTCCGCTCGGCGTTCATCAGACGCTGACGTGCGAGTGGGACTTTCTGCGGTGGCGGCCGCTGACCGATGGGCCCTCGCTCGTAGGGGAGGATGGGACGTTCTTCCGGACGGTGGCCGAGGCACGGGCTTCCATCACCCAGGCCGACGCCGTACGTGAGCTGTCAGCTCAGGCCGCGAAGTTCGCCGCGGAAGGGCTCACTGTCGACTACCTCGACGTTCACATGGGCCAGTCGGCGTCGGAGCAGGCGTACGACGAGGTCTCGAACGCGGTCGGCAGGCCGTTCATCTACGGCCCGGTCGAGTCGCAGCGGTTCGGCTCGATCGAGACGCTGAGCGACCGGGACGCGGCAACCAAGAAGGACTGGGTTCTCGACCACATCGCCGGCCTGACGCCCGGCGTACACCTGCTGGTCACGCACTGCGCTGTCGCTGGACCCGAGCTCGGTGCGATGCACGCACCTGGAAGCGAGACCTATCGCTGGGCCGAGGAGTACCGGCTCTCGGATCAGGAGATCGTGACCGACCCGGAGGTCCGCAAGGCGATCGAGGAGCGCGGCATCGAGCTGGTGTCGATGCGCAACGCCTTCATCGACTGACGGCCGCCGCGGGAAGGGCTGGATTGCGGCCGTGCCCGAAATGTGGCCGACGGAAAGGAGCGCGTTGTGAAGGTGTTCTTGTCGACCGACATGGAGGGTACGGCGGGGGTCGTCGACTGGAGTCAGTGCCGCGGGCCGGGTCAGGAGTACGAGTACTACCGGGGCCAACTGCAGGCGGAGGTCAACGCGGCGATCGACGGCGCACTCGCCGCCGGCGCGACCGAGTTCCTGGTCAACGACTCACACTCGACGATGCAGAACCTTCGCCCGGACGAGCTCCACGGCCGCGCGAACTATCTGTCCGGGAAGCACAAGCCGATGTACATGATGGAAGGTCTCGACGACTCCTTCGATGCGGCGTTCTTCATCTCGTACCACGGGTCGGCGGGCGCAACGTCGTCGGTGCTGCACCACACGTACAACCCCCGCGCCATTGCCGAAGTACGTCTCAATGGCGCGATCGCCGGAGAGTCCGGAGTCAACGCGCTGGTGGCTCTCGCCCACGGGGTTCCGGTGGTACTCATCTCGGGCGATCGGGTGACGATCGATGAGGCGCAACCGTTCTGCCCTGACATCGAGTCAGTGGTCGTCAAGGAGTCGGTCTCGCACAATGCCGCCCTGTCCGTGCATCCAGAGGTGGTCCGTGAGCTGATCCGGGATGGTGCGCAGCGCGCGCTGGACCGGGTGGCCGACTTCCGGCTGCCGAGTGTCACGCTGCCGGCCGAGCTGACCATCCGGTACCACAACCGCGCGTTCGCGGAGTTGGCGTGCGCACTGCGCGGCGTCGAGCAGGTCGAGGAGAAGGTCGTTGCCCTGCGCAATGACGACCCGCTGCAACTGTTCCGCACGTTCATCGCCGCCGTACTCCTCAGCCGCGGCGTGAGCGAATAACCGAACCCCAGCGCAACATTCGGTGGCTCCCCTGCATCAAGGCAGATAGGGAGTTTCTTCGACGACACCGGCGGTGAGCGGACCACCTACGCGGCGGGCCGCGGGCTCACCGTCGGCAAAGGCGTACCTGGCAGCCGGGGGGCATGGCCAGCACGTGCGCCGGCAAACAGCTGCGTGCCGTCGCCGGTGTCCGGCGACGGCGGGGGAAGGACAACGTCATGCGATTCACGAGCACGGCCGGGGTGGCCGTCGGGATCGCCGCTCTGGTGCTGGGGGCGGGAGCGGCAACAGGAACAACTCGAACGCCGGCGGCGGGGCCCGGCATCACGATCGTACCGGGGCCGGAGGGCCCGGACGAGGCACAGTTCGTGCCCGGCGGCAGCAATGTCGTACCGGCGTCCGCGCCGGCCGCCACGGACATCGGGAAGAATCAGATCCGGTCGCTGGCGGCGCCGTTCTACGCGTGCCCGGGCTTCAGCGGCATCGAGAAGCCGAACCCGTTGGCGAACCTTTACCGCGATGTGTACACCTGGGGACCCTTCGCGCCGTACAAGGTCGGCAACGGCGGCGGAAACATCAACTGGGCGGCGAACCCGTACAAGAACACGAGCTGGTACATGTGGTTCCACTCGCTGCGCTGGCTCGGCCAGGGCATCATCGCGGCGGGCCAGGGCGATCTGACCGCACTCACCCGGGTGAACACCATCGCGTGGGACTGGTATCGCGACAACCCGTATTCGTGGAAGGGCAACGTCGGTGCGTGGGAGTCGACGATGCACCGGACGAACGTACTGATCTGCCTCCGGCAGGCGATCCTGACCGGGCTGCAGGTGACCACGGTGCCGACCCGCTACGCCTGGGTCGACACGGCGCTCCTGAACCACGCGAGATTCCTCACGAACTACTGGAGCGGCGCCTGGAACCACGGCACCGACGAGAGCATCGCGCTCTTCGGAGTCGGCTGCACCTTGAACCGGACCGACTACAAGAACCTGGCCCAGCAGCGTCTGGGGGCCGCCATCACCACCTCGATCGACTCCCAGGGGGCGACCAACGAACAGTCGACCGGGTACGCCGCGTTCAACTACTCGCTCTGGGGTCGCGCGACGGCCGTGATGCAGAACTGTGGTGTCGATCCCGGTACGACGATCGCGACCCGGCGCGCGTTGCTGGCGAAATGGCTCGCGCTGGCGACGAACTCGCTCGGCAACCTGCACCAACTCGGTGACACCGAACTGCGGGCGACGTATCCGTACGCCGGGACGCCGATGGAGTACGCCGGTTCGCACGGTACGAAGGGTGTGGCGCCGCCGTGGCGAGTCGGGGTCTACTCGGCCGGCTATGTCTTCGGCCGCACTGGCTGGGGCACCGATCCGGCCAGGGGATTCGCGGGTGAGTCGACGTACAGCATCAGGTACGGGCCGGCGCGGGCACTCCATGGGCACAGCGATCACACGAGCATCACCTACACGGCCCGGGGCCGCGAGATCGTCATCGACAGCGGGTCTGCGGCGTACTCGGCGGGCGCGTACCGCACCTGGGTGATGAGCCCGAGCGCCCACAGTGTGTTGGCGACGCCGCTGTCGAAGGATGTGAACCCGGTGACGAGGCTGACTGCCTACTCGGTCAAGTCGAACGCGGAGGCATACCAACTCACCGATGTGCCGGGGAGCGGGATCAGCCGCGTCCGGTCGGTTCTGGTCCTCAAGGGTCCGGACCTGCTCGTCACCTGGGACCGTGCGTCGGCGACCACTGCGCAGTCCTTCCGGACCCTGTGGCACCTGCCGCCGGGCCAGCGGGCCACCGTCCTCTCCCGGACCACCGCGGTCTCGATGGCGCCGGGTGACACGACCAAGACGGTCGTGTTCCAGGTCCCGTTCAAGCAGGCGCTCCCGGCCGGCGCGACGCTGATCAACCAGGCCCAGACGAACCCGATCCAAGGCTGGTACTACCCCAGCATCTTCGTCCGCAAGTCCGCACCGACCGTGCTGCTGGCCCGCGCCGGCAAGAGCGCGTCGATCCTGTCGTTCGTCGTACCCATCCGTGCCACCGGCTCAGTCAGCTACACCACCCGTCAGTCCGGCGGCACCTTCATCATCAACCTCAACGTCGGCGGCCAGCGTGCCGTGGTAGCCGTCTCACCCGGCGGCTCCGTCTACCGAGCCGGCTGACCCGACTCGTGTCATCGCCGCCGGCGGTCTCGGCCGGCGGCGATGCCGATGACAACTTGTACGGCGGCCAGGACGGCGAAGACGATGAGTGTCGCATCCCGGTTGCCGGTGCGCTCGGCGAGGTACCCCGCGATGACAGGCCCGGTGGCGGCGAGGAGGTACCCGACCGACTGCGCACCGCCCGCTCCATCCCGAGCCACCGGGACGCGCGATGGACCAAGGGAGAGGCGAGCGCGAACGCGACCAGCGGAAGCGCGCCCAGCACCCCCTGAGCTCCTTCACCGAGCCCTTCGTCGACCCCGATCTGCGGCAGCAGCGGACCCACGGCAGTCAGCGCCGGCCGCAAACACAACGCAACGAGAAACACGCTCGCGGCAATCAACGCGGCCCGCCGCCCCCGAGTCGACGCCCCGCCTGTCGCTGCCACGCAAACCCGCCCTCACTCTGGTCGACTCCTTACAGTTCCACAACTGTGCCTCAGCGGCCGTCCCAGCCGCGGCGGGGGGAGTGGGTGGGGGTCTGGGGGGCGCGGCTTCGGTAGACGATGTAGGGCCTGGTGAGGTAGCCGATCGGTGCGCTGAAGACGTGGACGAGGCGGGTGAAGGGCCAGAGAGCGAAGAGGGCCATCGCGACCAGGCCATGCAGTTGGAAGGTGAGGGGAGCTTCGGCCATGAGTTCGGGATGGAGGTCGAAGCGGAAGATGCCGCGGAACCAGACAGAGAGGCCCTCGCGGTAGTTGTAATGGCCGAAGATGTTCGCCGCCACCGTGTTCACCAGGCCGAGCACGATCACCGTGGCGAGGAACAGGTACATGACCTTGTCCATCCGGGTCGTGGCGGAGAACACGGGTCCGACCGTGCGGCGGCGGTAGATGAGGATGGCCAGGCCGGCCACCGTGGCAAAGCCGGCGAGCGCGCCGATCGAGACGGCGAGGAAGTGGTAGAGGCCCTCCGAGATGCCGACGGCCTCGGTCCAGGACTCTGGCACGCCGAGACCGATCACGTGCCCTAGGAACACTCCGAGGATGCCGAAGTGGAACAGCGGGCTGCCCCAGCGCAGCAGCCTGTTCTCGTACAGCTGCGAGGAGCGGGTGGTCCAGCCGAACTTGTCGTACCGGTACCGCCAGAAGTGCCCGACCACGAAGACGGTCAAGCAGATGTAGGGAACGACCACCCACAGGAACTCGTTCATCGGCGTGCTCCGGGGAACGTTGGCATCGGCAACGACTGTGTCGCCGGATCGAAGGCAGGTGTCGCGTACGGCGTGAGTCCGACCTCCTCCTGCGGTGGGCCTTCGGCGGCCAACCGGTCGATCGCGGCGCGTTCGTCGCCGGCGAGCGGTGGCAGGGTCGCGGTGATCGCCCGTACGGCGCCGTGCCAGGCGGACCCGGCCTCCGCGAGAGCCAGCCGGAGCAGTTCGAGGCCCGCGCGGTGATCGAGCAGGAGGCGCCAGCCGAGGTGCCGGTCAACCGTTGCCGCGTACTCCAGCACCACGCAGAGGTGATCGGGCAGTTTGCTGTCGTCCAGCACGAAACCGGACCGCAGGTAGGTCTGCTTGAAGCGCAGTAGTGCGACTCCACGACGCCTGGTGTCTCCGTGGGCGAAGTACGTCAGGTAGAGGTTGTGCCGCCGCCGGTTGTCGAACGTGTCGACGTACCGCTGCTGGAGCACAGGTAGGTCAACGGACCCGAGCTCGTGCGCCGTGGCGCGTAGTGGATCCGCGAGTGCCGCCGGCAGTTCGGCTGCTGCACGGTTGATGAGGTCCAGTCGGGTGATGAGTGCTTCGTCGGGGTAGTCGAGCAGCAAGGATGCGGCCTGCCAGGTGATCGTCAGCTGGTGCACGGGCAGCGTCGGTTCGGCGTACTTCGTCATTCTTCATCGCCTTTCGGCGGGAACAACCCCGGTGGTGTGCCTTTGCCATCCCAGTTGAGCAGGTTGACGCGGTCCGAGGTCTGCCGGTCCTTCAGCATCTGGAAGTTCTCCACGGCGATAGGGGTCGGTACGCCGGAGCCCTCGCCGAACGGACCCGATCCACCCATGCCCGGACCACCTTCGTAGTCGAGCGAGCAGGCAAGTTCCTCGAGTGCGTGCGCTTGCTCGGTGTGCGCGGACGGGATCACGTAGCGCTCGTCGTACTTGGCCAGTGCGAGCAGGCGATACATGTCGTACAGGTCCTCTTCGGTCATGCCGACCGCGTGCGGGATGCTGCCGTCGGGGTCGCGGCCGAGATTGATGTCACGCATGTACGAGCGCATCGCGGCGAGCTTGCGCAGCACCAGGTCGACCGGCCCGACATCCCCGGCGGTGAAGAGCTCGGCCAGGTACTCGATCGGGATCCGCAGCGCGTCGATGGCGGCGAACAGGTTCTCCCGCTGCTCGGCGTCTTCACCCGTCTCCCGCACCACATCGACGACCGGAGACAGAGGCGGGATGTACCAGACCATCGGCAACGTCCGGTACTCCGGATGCAGCGGCAGCGCGACCTTGTAGCGGTTGATCAGCGCATACACGGGCGATCGCTGAGCGGCCTCGATCCAGTCGTGCGGGATCCCGGCCCGCTCGGCTTCCCGTCGTACGTCGGGGTCCGAGGGGTCGAGGAACACATCCCGCTGGGCTTCGTAGAGTCCGTGTTCGTCCGGTGTCGACGCGGCGGCCAGGACCTTGTCGGCGTCGTACAGCATCAGGCCGAGGTAGCGCAGCCGGCCGACGCAGGTCTCCGAGCACACAGTCGGCAGCCCGACCTCCACCCGCGGGAAGCAGAAGGTGCACTTCTCGGCCTTGCCCGTGCGGTGGTTGAAGTAGATCTTCTTGTACGGGCAGCCGGAGATGCACATCCGCCAGCCGCGGCAGCGGTCCTGGTCGACCAGGACGATGCCGTCCTCGGTCCGCTTGTAGATGGCGCCGCTCGGACAGGACGCGGCGCACGAGGGGTTCAGGCAGTGCTCGCAGATCCTTGGCAGGTAGAACATGAACGTCTGCTCGAACTCGAACTTGACCTTGTCGCCCACCTTCTTGAGCACCGGGTCGCGCTCGGCCGTCGCCGCGGAACCGCCGAGGTCGTCGTCCCAGTTGGCCGACCAGGACACCTTCATGTTCTGCCCGGAGATCAACGACTTCGGCCGCGCGACCGGCGTGTGCTGCTGCGCCGGCGCGTCGGTGAGCGTCGCGTAGTCGTACGTCCAGGGCTCGTAGTAGTCCTGGATGGACGGCATCTTCGGGTTGGAGAAGATGGTCAGCAGCTTCCTCAACCGCCCGCCGGCCTTCAGCGTGAGCCGGCCGCGCTTGGTGAGCGTCCAGCCGCCCTTCCAGGTCTCTTGGTCCTCGTAGGTCCGCGGATAGCCCTGCCCCGGCCGGGTCTCGACGTTGTTGAACCAGACGTACTCGGTGCCGGACCGGTTGGTCCAGGCCTGCTTGCACGTGACCGAGCAGGTGTGGCACCCGATGCACTTGTCGAGGTTCATCACCATCGCCATCTGCGCCATCACTCGCATCAGTACGTCACCTCCTGCGAGCGCCGCCGGATCACGGTGACCTCGTCGCGCTGGTTGCCGGTCGGTCCTAGGTAGTTGAAGGCGAAGGACAGTTGCGCGTAGCCACCGATCAGGTGCGTCGGCTTGATCAGCAATCGGGTCAGCGAGTTGTGGATGCCGCCGCGCTTCTTCGACGTCTCCGCGATCGGTACGTCGATCAGCCGGTCCTGCGCGTGATGCATGTAGACCGTGCCTTCGGGCATCCGGTGCGAGACGATCGCCCGGGCCACCACCACGCCGTTGCGGTTGACCGCCTCGATCCAGTCGTTGTCCGCGATGCCGACTTTCGCGGCGTCCTGGTCACTCATCCAGATGGTCTGGCCGCCGCGCGACAGCGAGAGCATGAACAGGTTGTCCTGGTACTCCGAGTGGATCGACCACTTGTTGTGCGGAGTCAGGTAGCGAACCGTCACACCGTGCTCGGTGACCGAGCCGATCTCCGGTTCGGCGAACAGCGCGCCCATGTCCAGCGGTGGCCGGTAGACCGGCAGGTTCTCGCCGAGCTCGGCCATCCAGTCGTGGTCCAGGAAGAAGTGCTGGCGACCAGTGAGCGTGTGCCAAGGTTTGAGCCGTTCGACATTGATCGTGAAGGGTGAGTAGCGTCGGCCGCCGGTCTCCGAGCCGGACCACTCCGGTGAGGTGATGACCGGTACCGGTGCGGCCTGGGTGTCGGCGAACGTGATGCGCTTGCCCTCGTTCTCTGCGGCCAGGTCGTGCAGTGGCTTGCCGACCCGGGTCTCCAGCGTCTTGAATCCCTCGGTGGCGAGGCGGCCGTTCGTCGTACCGGAGAGGGCCAGGATCGCTTCGCAGGCGTGGATGTCGCGGAGCAGCGACGGGCGGCCGTCGGCGGGTCCGCCGCGGACAGTGCCGTTCTTTGCGCGCAGGTACTCGACGGACTCGGTCTCGTCGAACGTGACGCCCTTGGTCGTTGCGCCGAGCTTGTCCATCAGCGGGCCGAGGGCCGCCATCTTGGCCGCGACGGCGCCGTAGTCACGCTCGACCTCGACCAGCTTCGGCATCGTGACGCCGGGGATCGGGTCGCACTCGCCCGCTTTCCAGTCGCGGACGACTCCGTGCGGGTTCGCCAGCTCGTCGGGGGTGTCGTGCAGAAGGGGTACGGCGACGACGTCGCGGCGTACGCCGAGATGCTGCTGGGCCAGCTCGCTGAACTTCTCCGCGATCGTCTGCCACGCGTCCCAGTCGGTGCGGGTCTGCCACGGCGGTGCGATGGCGGGGTTGAACGAGTGGATGAAGGGGTGCATGTCGGTGGTGTTGAGGTCGTGCTTCTCGTACCACGTTGCTGCAGGCAACACGACATCGGAGAACAGCGTCGTACTGGTCTGCCGGAAGTCCAGCGTCAGCAGGAGATCGAGCTTTCCGCGAGGCGCTTCGTCATGCCAGTCCACGTCCTGCGGATGAGCACCCTCACTCGCCCGCAGCGACGATCCGGCGCCGAGGAGGTGCTCGAGGAAGTACTCGTTGCCTTTGGCCGAGGAGCCGAGCAGGTTGGCGCGCCAGATCGACAGGATGCGCGGGAAGTTCTCGGGGGAGTCGGGGTCCTCGCAGGCGAATCGGAGGGCGCCGGTCTTGAGCTGGTCGACGACGTGCTCGGCGACCGGCCGTCCCGCGGCCTGCGCCTCGTCGGCGAGGTCGTGCGGATTGCGGTTGAACGTCGGGTACGACGGCATCCAGCCGAGCCGGGCGCTGAGCGCGATCAGGTCCGCGGTGGTCTTCCCGGCAAGTTGGCCGTGTCCCGTCTTCGCCGCCAGCGTGTCCGCGCCGAACGGGTCGTAGCGGAACTGGTCGGTGTGCAGGTACCAGTACGCCGTCTGGATCATCTGGCGCGGCGGTCGTGACCAGTCCAGCCCGAACGCGAGCTGCGCCCAGCCCGTGATCGGCCGACATTTCTCCTGCCCGACGTAGTGGGCCCAGCCGCCGCCGTTCACACCCTGGCAGCCGGTCAGCGTCGTCAGCGCCAGGAACGCACGGTAGATGGTGTCAGAGTGGAACCAGTGGTTGGTGCCGGCACCCATCACGATCATCGAGCGGCCGCGGGAGTCCTCGGCGTTCTGCGCGAACTCGCGGGCGATCCGGGCGGCGGCTGCAGCCGGAACGCCGGTGATGCGTTCCTGCCAGGCGGGTGTGTACGGCGTGAGGTCGTCGTACGAGCTGGGCCAGTCGCCGGGCAATCCTGGGCGGGCGACGCCGTACTGCGCGAGCATCAGGTCGTAGACGGTCGTGACGAGGTGTCCGCCGATCCGGCGTGCCGGGACACCACGCATCAGGTCACCGGCCGATCCGTCTCCGGTGTCGAACCGCGGCAACCGGAGCAGCACGGTCTCGGCGTCCTCGCCGGCTAACGTCAACGCGGGACTGACCGAGCCCAGGTCCAGGTTCCACTTGCCCTGGCCGGCCTCGCCGAAGCGGTGGCCGAGCGAACCGTTCGGTACGACGGGCAGGCCGGTGACCGAGTCGAGCACCACGGTTTTGAAGTCGGCGTTTTCCTCCGCGTGGTCGGGGAGGTCCGCCGCGGTGAGGAACTTGCCGGGCCGGTGGACACCGTTGCCCGCGGCATCGAGCCGGATCAGGTACGGAAGATCGGTGTAGGTCTTGGCGTATTCGGTGAAGTACGGCGTCTCGCGGTCGACGAAGAACTCCTTGAGGATGACGTGGCCCATTGCCATCGCGAGCGCGCCGTCCGTACCAGGTGCCGCAGGCAACCACTCGTCGGCGAACTTCACGTTGTCCGCGTAGTCCGGTGCGACTGCGACGACTTTCTGTCCGCGGTAGCGCGCCTCGGCCATCCAGTGCGCATCGGGTGTCCGCGTCACCGGCAGGTTCGAGCCCCACATGATCAGATAGCCGGCGTCCCACCAGTCACCGGACTCGGGGACGTCGGTCTGGTCGCCGAACACCTGTGGAGACGCGACCGGGAGGTCGGCGTACCAGTCGTAGAACGACAGCATCGTGCCGCCGATCAGCGAGGTGAACCGGGCGCCGGAGGCATGCGACACCATCGACATCGCCGGGATCGGCGAGAAGCCGGCGATCCGGTCCGGGCCCCACTTCTTCAGCGTGTGCACGTAGGCGGCTGCGATGAGCTCGGTCGCCTCGTCCCAGGTCGCTCGAACGAGACCGCCCTTGCCGCGGGCAGCTTTGTACTTTTGTGCGAGCGTCGGATTGTTGACAATGTGCTCCCAGGCGGCGACCGGATCGCCGTACTGCGCCTTGGCCTCGCGATACAGCTGCAGCAGGACGCCGCGGATATAGGGGTAGCGGATGCGCGTGGGGGAGTAGGTGTACCAGGAGAACGCCGCGCCCCGCGGACAACCGCGGGGCTCGTACTCGGGCTTGTCGGGGCCCACCGACGGATAGTCGGTCTGCTGCGTCTCCCAGGTGATGATGCCGTCCTTGACGTACACCTTCCACGAGCAGGAACCCGTGCAGTTCACGCCGTGGGTGGAGCGGACGACCTTGTCGTGGCTCCACCGGTCCCGGTAGAAGTCGTCGGCGCCCCGTCCGCCGACCTTGTCCAAGGTGCGCAGGTCGTCGGAGACCCTGCCCTTGGTGAAGTAGCGGCGAGTCCGAACCAGCGCCTCGCTGAGGCCGCCGTCGAGCCCGATCTCGGTGTTGGCCGGTGAACGATCCCCAGTGTTCATGCAGTCGCCTCGCTGATCGAGTGCTCGTTGCGCTTCTGGTTCGCAGTCCTTCTCACGATGGTGACAGTCAGCAGCAGGGTCAAGGCCGCAGTCACGGACAGCAACATCAGGCCGATCCCGTACGAGTCGGTGTGGCCGTAGACGTAGCCCATGATCAGTGGCGGCACGAAGCCGCCCAGTCCGCCGGCCGCACCGACCAGCCCGGTCACGCCGCCGACCCGGGCCGGATCGGTGACCTTGGCAACGAGTGCGAACGTCGCTCCGCTGCCGCCGCCCAGCGCGGCCGCCATGGACAGGAAGGCCGCCGTACCGATGTGTTCGAGTATTGGGGTGGTGGCGGCGACCGCAGCAGCCGCGACGACGATCCCGTAACACACAGCGAGGACGGGCACTGGTCCGAAGCGGTCGGACAGCCAGCCGCCGATCGGTCGCATCAGGACGGCGATGACGACGAAGCCGGCCATCCGGTTGGCCGCGTCGGCGGCACTCAGGTCGTAGGCGGTTTTCAGGTACGACGGCAGGTACACCGAGAAGGCCACGTAGCCGCCGAAAGCGACGGCGTACAGGATGCAGGCCTGCCAGCTGATCGGGAGCTTGGCGTTCGAGACCAGCCGCGCCACGAACGAGCCCTGTGCCGGGCGCCGGCCCGGTGCGTCCCGCAGGACCAGCCACGCCAGTACGGCGTACACGGCCAGCATGCCGGCCGTGATCAGGAACGGGACCCGGTGGCCGGCGTTGCTGTACAGCTTGACGGTGGTCAGCGCGCTGATCGCCGTACCGCCCATGCCCGCGCCGAAGATGCCGACCGCCAGGCCGCGTCGCTGGGGTGGGAACCAGGCGCTGACGAACGGTACGCCGACCGCGAAGGCCGTGCCGCCGATGCCGAGGAACAAGCCGCCGATCAGGAGTGCGCCGTACGAGTCGAGGGCGAAGAAGCCGATGAACAGGATCGGCACGATGGTCGCGGCCGTGACCAGCGGGAACATCACCCGCCCGCCGAACCGGTCGGTCAGGGCTCCGACCGGGATCCGGCCGAGCGAGCCGACCAGCACCGGTACGGCGACCAGCAACGCCACGTCGGACTCGGACAGCCTGCCGAGGGTGCCCTGGGTCCGGAAGAGCGGCCCGAGCGGACTGAGCAGCGCCCAGGCCCAGAAGTTGACCGCGAACCCCACTGTGGCAACAGCGAGCATCACCCACGGCGCCCGCTGTGACGCCCGGTCCATCTCATTCATCGTCAGCCTCCGGTTGTTGTGGCGGTGGGGATGATGACCATCGGGCAGTCGGCGTGGTGGAGGACGGTTTGGCTGACCGAGCCGAGGAGCATGCCGGCGAAACCGCCGCGGCCGCGGGCGCCGAGGACGATCAGGCTCGCGTCGGCGGCGAGGCGCAGGAGGTGTTCGGCGGGGTGGCCGGTGATCTGGATGAGTTCCGCGTCGTGGCCGCCGCGTTGGCGTACGGCGTCTTGCAGCTCGGTCTCGGTGATCCGGTGCAGCTCGGTTCCCGGAGGTTGCGCGGCGACGACGCGGACAGCGTGGTCGTGGCGGCGGGCGTAGTCCAGGCCGAAGTCGAGGGCGGTGTCGCTGGCGGGCGAGCCGTCGTACCCGATCACGACGCGGCGCCCGGCCTGATTGAGATCGGGGCGTACGACCGCGACCGGGCACCAGGCGTTGGCTGCGAGATCGAGGCCGGTCGAGCCGATCAGGGCGCCAAGCATCAGGCCCAGACCGCGGCTGCCGATGACCACCACTCTGGCATCGCCGGAGGCCTTGACCAGGGCGGTCGACGGCGAACCGGTCTCGGACCACCCGTCGACGGTGATCCCCGGTTGGAGTTGGCGGGCGAGCGCGATCGCGGTGGAGACGATGTGCTGAGCGGAAGGGTCGGGCGGTGGTGGCGACGCGTGGACGAGGTCCAGCTCGGCGCCGAGCGAGGCTGCTTCGGCCGCGGCCCACGTGATGGCGGCTTCCGCAGCTGGTGAGCCGTCGATACCTGCGACAACTTTCATGCCGGCCTCCTTGCCGGTACGCCGGACGGGATGCCGTCGGCGACCGTGAGCAGATCGCGCAGACGCTTGACGAAGCGTGCTGTCGGGGCCCCGTCGACGATGTCGTGGTCGACGCTGACGGTCAGCTGCAGGTACTCGCGCTCGACCAGCCGGCCCTGGAACAGGATGGGCCGGCGGACGATGCCACCGATGACGATGCCCAGCGTGTGGAGCTGGAACGCGATACCCCAGCCACCTCCGGCGCCGAACATCCCGACCGCCGTCACGCCGATGGTTCCGGCGATGTCTCGCTGGCGATGCGGAAGCCGATGCAGCGTCCGGAGCAAAGCGACCCGGACGAACCCCGGGAGCAGCAGATACGCATGGGCCCAAGGTGTCTTGCGTACCGACGGGCTGAGCTGCGGATCCGCCTTCACCGCACGGATCTCGCGATGCAGGTCCTGCACGGTTCGCGTACCGGCGTCGCGCAGGACGTGGGTGAAGGCGAAGGGGCTCCCGTTCAGCTCGACCTCGATGGGCAGGCCGACGTCGACCTGGTCGAAGATCACCTCACGGCCGCGGAGATCCCGGTACGCCTGCACGCTCGGATCCGCGGCGACCGCGCGGGCGATACAGGCGATCACGAACGCGGTGAACGACAGGTCCTCGCCGGTGGCTTCCTGATGGCTGCGGAGCGCACCCCGAGCCGAGGTCACGTCCACCTCGACCAGGCCATGGATCGGATGGCGGCGCCGCGCGGCCCGGCCCGCGTCGATCACGAGCTGCCGGGCCCAGGGGACCTGGACGACCCTCGCATCCACGTGCTGCACGAATCCACCTCCTGAACCGATCTGATTCCAGGATCGGACGGCACAACGCCGTACGCATCGGTCGATCGGTCCACCGAGTTCGGGACTTTGGACTCTTAAGGACCTTCGACTCTCAGCGGCGCAGTTCGGCGGCGTGGTCGGGAACCTGGGTCTGCATGTCGCGTGGTGGCCGTTCGTAGCCCTTCGACGGTGGGCGGGGTGGCAGGCCGAGCGGCGGCCGCTGGACTTCGTGGTATCGGATCGTCGACAGCAGGTGCGCGATCATGTTGATCCGGGCCGAGCGCTTGTCCTCGCTCTCGACCACGTGCCACGGTGCCTCGGGGATGTCGGTGTGGACGAACATCTCGTCCTTGGCGCGGGAGTAGTCCTCCCATCGGGTGATCGACTCGAGGTCCATCGGGGAGAGTTTCCAGCGGCGCATCGGGTCCTCGAGCCGGCTGCGGAAGCGGCTCTCCTGTTCGCTGTCGCTGACGGAGAACCAGTACTTGCGCAGCAGTACGCCGTCCTCGACCAGCAGCCGCTCGAAGATCGGGCTCTGGTGCAGGAACCGCGCGTACTCCTGGTTCGTGCAGAACCCCATCACCCGCTCGACACCGGCCCGGTTGTACCAACTGCGGTCGAACAGCACGATCTCGCCGGCCGCCGGCAGGTGTTCGACGTAGCGCTGGAAGTACCACTGCGACCGCTGCCGCTCGGTCGGCGCCGGCAGCGCCACGATCCGCGCGACCCGCGGGTTGAGGAACTCAGTCACCCGCTTGATCGTGCTGCCCTTCCCGGCCGCATCGCGGCCCTCGAAGACCACCACCAGCCGAGCGCCTTCGACCTTGACCCATTCCTGCAACTTCACCAGCTCGGCCTGCAGCCGCAGCAACTCCCGCACGTACGCCTTCTTCGGCAACCGCTTCTTCGTACCACTCATCCCTGAACCATCTCGCATCCGCCGCCCAGATCACAGCATCCACAGCGCGAAGAGGAGCCGGCCCGGGCGGTTCCGGCCACACCGCAGGAGCGCTACGGTCTGGTGCGAAGGGAGCAATCGATGAACAAGTTCATCCTTGTGGGTGTCGACGACACGCCCGAGAGTCAGCTGGCGCTGCATTGGGCGGTCGAGGCGGCTGAAGCGCGCGGGGTCGCGGTCCGGGTGGTCCGGGCGTATCTGAATGAGCTGAGTCGGTGGCCGGCTTTGGGGGTTGAGGGCTATGTTCCGCCTCCGATGCCGCTGGATGAGTACGAGCAGCAGGTCGAGGACGCGGTGCGGTACGCGCGGGATCGGCTTGGCTATGAGGGTGGGTCCGGGTGGTTGGCGAACAATGATCCGGCGCACGCGATCCTGACCGAGGCGGGGGAGGCCGAGATGGTGGTGGTCGGGACCAGGTCGCGGAACAAGATGTCGGCGGTCGTGCTTGGTTCGGTGGCGACGTCGGTTGCGGCGAAGGCGCCGTGTCCGGTGGTCGTGGTGCGCGGTGAGCGGCGTACCGGACCGGTGGTGGTGGGCACCGACGGCTCGGCGGACTCGGAGCAGGCTGTGGCCTTCGGGTTCGAGGAGGCGGCGCGGACCGGGCAGCCGCTGAGGGTTGTGTACTGCTGGCATCCGCAGGATCAGCAGGCCGATTCGGTCGCGAGCACCGAGGGGTTGCTGCAGAACTGGCTGGCCGAGAGCCTCGCGCCGTATCGGAACAAGTACCCGACGGTCCGGGCGCAGGCGTCGGTGATCGGAGGCCGGGCGAGCGCTGAGCTCGTCGATCTGTCGGCGACAGCGTCCCTGGTGGTGGTCGGTTCTCGCGGCCGTGGCGGTGTCGCCGGTCTGCTGCTGGGATCCGTCAGCCAAAGCCTCCTGCATCACGCAGACTCGCCCGTCGCAATCATCCGCCCCCACGAGAAGCACTGACCCGAACCGCGGTCAGTTGATGCTGGTACAGACGTACCGTTCGACAAGTTCGAAGGGATCGCCCTGTACGGCGACCTCGTTGCGCCACACCATGGTCGCCTCGTCGACGAGCTGCCACGACAAGCGCAGGCGGACCGGTGGGCTTCCGATGCTCTCGAAGGTGAGCAGGTCCCCGTCGATGTGACCGGACAGGATCTCGACGTGGCCGTAGTTGTCGGCGACCGAGGCGCGGTACTCGCCGGCCTGCGGATCCCAGCCGGCCAACCACCGGAGCTGCCAGTGCAGGACGAAGGCCAGCAGTACGGGCATTTCTCTGGACATGTGGCCACCTCCCGCTTGGCTCCAGTCAAGCGGTGCGCAGGCGGTGCGGGGAGGGTCGAAGGTCCCGGGGAAGGGGGTTGTTCGGCCGCTGGCGGCGGGTGGACCGGCGGGCCAGTGTCGAAGGTGGGAAGTCTCGCCCAGGGAGGTCTGTGATGAAGGCATTGGTCTACAACGGTCCGGGGCAGCGAAGCTGGCACGAGGTGCCGGACCCGGTGATCCAGGATCCGGAGGACGCGATCGTCCGCGTCGACGCGGTGACGATCTGCGGCACCGATCTGCACATCCTGAAGGGCGATGTGCCGACGGTCGAGCCGGGCCGGATCCTCGGTCACGAGGCGGTCGGTACGGTCGTCGACGTCGGCAGCGGGGTCCGTGACGTCGCGATCGGTGACCGGGTGCTGATCTCGTGCATCACGTCGTGCGGCCGGTGTGAGTACTGCCGGCAGGGTCACTACGGGCAGTGCCTCGGCGGTGGCGGCTGGATCCTCGGCCATCTGATCGACGGCACCCAGGCCGAGCAGGTCCGGGTCCCGTTCGCCGATCGGTCGGTGTACAAGCTGCCGGACAACGTCACCGATGAGGCGGCGCTGTTGCTGGCCGACATCCTGCCGACGTCCTACGAGGTCGGCGTACTCAACGGCAACGTCTCGCCAGGTGACACGGTGGTTATCGTGGGGGCCGGCCCGATCGGCCTGGCGGCGATCGCGACCAGCAAGTTGTTCAGCCCGTCGCGGATCGTCGTGGTCGACGCGGCCGACTCGCGGCGCAAGGCCGCGCTCGAGCGTGGCGCGCACCTCGCGCTGGGTCCGGACGAGGACGTGGAGGCGACGATTCGTGAGCTGACCGGTGGGCTGGGGGCTGACGTGGCGATCGAGGCCGTCGGCATCCCGGCGACGTTCGAGCTGTGCACTCGCGTCGTCCGGCCGGGTGGCACGGTGGCGAATATCGGCGTGCACGGTGCCCCGGCGACCCTGCACCTGGAGGATCTCTGGATCAAGAACATCACCATCACCACCGGACTCGTCGACACGTTCTCGACCCCGCGGTTGCTGTCGATGCTCGCGGCCGACCGGCTCGAACTGCCGGGGCTGATCACCCACCGGTTCGGCCTCGACGAGATGCAGGACGCGTACGACGTGTTCGCGCGTCCCGCGGAAACCGGCGCCCTGAAGGTCGCGCTCTTCACCGAGGCCGGGATCGCGTAGGAGAAACCAAGCCGCGGTCCGCAATCTGCGGACCGCGGCTGCTCGGTTTCAAACGGTTGCTGCTGCGAAGACGATCGGCTGGATGACCTCGATGCGCACGCCGACCTGATCGCAGGTGGGCAGATCGTGGTAGACCTCCCAGCTGTCTCCGGTCCGGTCGGCGGGTTCGGATTGCAACCAGTCGTCGATCGCCTGCTGGGCGAGGCCGATCTTCTCGTGCGGGTCCGTGTGCCAGACGACGACGGCCGGACCGGCCGGGAGCGTTGACGGGCCGACCGCGCGGGATCCCACGATCGGGGCCGCAACCGGGATTCCGGCCTCGACCTCGATCAGGTTGTCGAGCAACGAGTGGCAGCGCGCGAACGGGTAGCCGGCCGGCGCGATGCCGCGTCGATGCAGGTAGGTGGCGACCTCGGCACACGCTTGCGGAACCCAGTCGGAGAGGTGGTCCGGCACGAGTACTGCGCGCCGGACAGCCGTTGCCTGCTCGGAGAGCATTCGTGTCTGCGGACGGAGGCTGGACATGGCGTCAGCGCACGATTGCGACGGGAGACTGGGCGTGGTGCAGGACGCTCTGGCTGACCGAGCCGAGGAGCAGGCCGGTGAAGCCGCCCCGGCCGCGGGAGCCGACGACGACCAGGTCGGCCGACTCGGACCGGCGTACCAGGGCTTGGGGAGCCGACCCGCCAACCAGTTCGGTGGTCCACTGCACGTCGGGATGGTCGGCTGCCGCGCCGGCCACCGACTCGGCGACGAGCAGCCGCGCCTCGTCCTCGATCTTCTCGTCGTCGAACTGGAGCATCGACGCACCGTCGGCGTAGGTGAGGAACGGGCTGCTCCACGCGTAGACGGCGACGACTTTGGCGTGCAGCGCCTCCGCCTGGTCGAAGGCGAACTCGATCGCCTTGGCCGACGTCTTGGAACCGTCGACGCCGACAGCCACGGTCGGTTCCTCCTGAGCGTGCGGCCGCAGGTCGTGCGGGATCACGACCACCGGGCACTGCGCGTGGGTGGTCACCTGGGCCGCGACGGAGCCGAGCAGAAGCCCGCTCCAGCCCCCGAGGCCACGTGATCCCAGGACGACGAGCCGGGCGCGCTCGGCCTCGTCGAGCACGGACGCGACGGCGCCGCCGCTCACCAGGCTCGTCTCGACGTGCAGTCCGGGGTGCTGTAGGCGGACGCCCTCGGCAACAGCCTCGAGCCCTTTCTGCCGAGCCGTCCGTACGGCTTCGAGCGGTACGACCTGTCCCGGTGACGGACGCGAGACGATGACGAGCTCGAACGCTTCGACGATCCTCAGCGGCGCCAGCTGCCGGGCCGCTTCGGCGGCGGCCCAGCGCAGCGCGTTCTGGCTGCTCGGTGAGCCGTCGTACCCGATCACGATCGGACTGGGCTGTGACGACATGTCAACCTCCCTGTGTCTCAGAACCACTGGTCGAAGGAATCGCGCCAGTCCCGGCGGGGCGTCCGGCCGTTGGGCTGGGCGGGATAGCCGATCCGGATCACCATCTGCGGCCAGAGCCGGCCGCCGATCAGCTCCCGGACCTGGAAGCGCGAAGCGGTGCGCTCAAGCACTTGATTGAAGAACGACGCAGTCAGGTCGTACGACGTGGCCACCAGCAGAACCCGCTGCAGTGCCTGGCCGGCTTGCACCCAGGCCGCGGTGTGCTCATCTCGTGTGCTGAGTACGCCGGTGGCCGATGGCGTCCCGTCGACAGCCTGGCCGATGGCGCCGAGCTGTGTCAGCTCGGTCTGGCAGAGCCACTGCAGCCGAGCACCCTCCGACTGTGCCGCTTCGTCGAGCTTTTGCAGCACCTTCGGTGAGACGGCACGCTCCAGAAGCGCCCCGTGATGCGTGTGTCGCCGATGGAGTTCGCCGTACAGGCCGCTGAGCACCGGCACCGGCGCCTCGCGTCTGGCGAGGAAGACCCGGGCCGCCATCTCGGGGTACTGCGGATCCGGATCCGGAGCGACGAGGGACTCGTGGCCGAGCATCGCCGCCGCCACCCGGATGTTGAACACGGCCGCCCCGAGAGCGATCCGGGCGGCGCGACCGGCGGGATCCTCGGCGGGCAGCGAGCGCTTCTCGTCGAGCAGTACGTCGACCACCGGACCGTGGACCTCGAACCGCCACGGCTGCGTGTTGTGCAGCGACGGTGCGGTCACCGCGGCCGCGAGCAGGATGTCGACCTCGTCGTCGGTGAGCCCGGAGGTTGAGTTCATCAGCGGTCCGTTCTGCGGCCTGGATGGTGTGCCTCCTCCAGCGTGCGCCTGACTGCGGGGTGTGGCCTAGCGGCAAGAGTCCCTAGCTGACGGGCCGTTCGGCTCGCGGTGCTGAGGTGACAAGGGCCCTGACCGGTACGGCGCTGAGGTTCGACGATCGAAGTGTCGGAATCGAGTGAAAGGAACACATCATGACCACCACGCCGAACCGGCGCCATCTGCCGGCTCCCACCATCGAGCCTGACGGCGATCGGTACCCGGTCATCACTCCGATGGCCGGGCGTGCGCTCGCCGTACTGCGGATCGTGTACGGGCTCACGTTCTTGTGGGCCTTCTTCGACAAGTTGTTCGGCCTGGGTTACGCCACGCCGTCCGGCAAGGGCTGGATCGACGGTGGCGACCCGACCGCCGGATTCCTGGGCAAGGGCACCAACGGCCCGCTGGGCGACTTCTACCAGGGCCTGGTCGGTGACTGGTGGGTCACTCCGCTGTTCATGGTCGGTCTGGCCGGTATCGGTCTGGCGCTGACGATGGGGATCGGGATGCGGATCGCGGCCGGTGCCGGCGCGCTGCTGTACCTGCTGATGTGGTCGGCGAACCTGCCGCCGGAGAACAACCCGGTGCTCGATGACCACATCGTCGGTGCCATCACCGTCGTCGTGCTCGCGCTCGTTGCTGCTGGCAACGTGTGGGGCCTCGGCAAGTGGTGGAGCAGCCTGGACTTCGTCCGCAAGTACCCATGGCTGCGGTGAACACAGTGACCGGCAGACCGGTCATCCACGTGGGGATCGACGGCTCGTGGCATGACTGGAGCTCATCAGCGAGGTCCAGAAGATCGAGTTCGCCATCGCGGCAGCCGCCGAGCGCGGGCTGCCCGTGCGCCTGATCCACGTCTGGGACCTGGCGGCCATCTACAGCTGGGACGCGGTGAACGTCGCCGGCGTGAGTTCGGAGTGGACAGAGAACGCCGAGCGGCACCTCGAGAACCTCGCGGTCGAATGGCGGCAGAAGCACCCCGAAGTCACGATCGAAGCAGAACTCCGCCGCGGCCACGCGGTCGACGGGATCATCAAGGCGGCCACCGAGTCCGACGCACAACTCCTGGTCATCGGCACCCACCACCACACCAGGCTGACGTCCTTCCTGCTCGGCTCCGTGACCCGTGGTGTCCTCCACCACGCGACCTGTCCGCTGGCCGTCGTACCGACGCCGTACGAGTCGTGATGTCGAAGTAACAGAGAGGTGGCAGCGCCGAAGGTCCCCGGTCTGGTGGGACCGTTGCCCCTGCCGTGGTCCGTGGCGGGGGCGGATGCTGGTGGAGACGTGCTGGGGCGTGGGCCGGAGGAGATGGTGATGACGATCAAGGTGTTTCTGCTGGACGACCACGAGGTGGTTCGGCTGGGGCTGCACCAGCTGCTGGACGCGGAGCCGGACATCGAGGTGGTCGGTGACGGCTCGACCGCGGCGGAGGGGATCGCGCGGATTCCCGCCGTACGTCCGGATGTCGCGGTGCTGGATGTCCGGTTGCCGGATGGCGACGGGATCAGCGTGTGCCGGGAGGTCCGTTCGTTGATGGATGATCCGCCGGCGTGTTTGATGTTGACGTCGTACTCCGACGATCAGGCGCTGTTCACGGCGATCATGGCCGGTGCGGCGGGTTATCTGCTGAAGCAGGTGCACGGCGACGCGCTGATCGAGGCGGTACGGCGGATCGCGGCCGGTGAGTCGCTGCTGGATCCGACGATGACGGCGAAGGTGCTGGAGCGGTTGCGTCACCCGGTCGTCGACGAGGATCCCAGGTATGCGTCGCTGACCGATCAGGAGCGCAAGATCCTGGCCGAGATCGCCGCGGGTAAGACCAACCGGCAGATCGCGCAGTCGCTGTACCTGGCCGAGAAGACGGTCAAGAACTATGTCTCGTCGTTGCTGCGCAAACTCAACCTCGAACGCCGTACCGAGGCCGCCGTCTTCGCCGTCGAACACGCGAACAAGCACCCGTAGGACCGACCGTCGTAGTGATCGTCAGCCGAGGAACTGCCCGTCTGGGCGGTTCGGGGTGGTGGCGATGGCGGTGCTGAGGTCGGCGGCCCACGCGCGGATCTTGGGCCAGTCGCGGGAGTCTCCCGACAGGGTGCCTTTGGCGAGGCGGCGAGCGAGGAAGCCCTTGGCGGTCGCGGATTCGAGGCGGCCGGCGAAGGTGACCGCTGGGGTGGCCCCGATCTCGCGTGCGAGGCGGCGTACGGCGGGAGGCATGGCCTGCACCTGGTCCTTGTCCGGCCCGACCGGTCCGCTGTGGAAGAGCCAGACCTGCCGCTTGCGGAGTTCGTCGACGTTGCTGCGCAGGAACCGTACGGCGTCACGCCGCCACCGCCGGATGTAGATCGCGCTGCCCAGTACGACCGCGTCGTACGGCTCGATCGTCCGGACCTGGGCGACGTCGAGGACGTCGACGTCGTGGCCGTGTGACCGCAGTTCGTCGCCGATCGCCTCGGCGATGTCCGCGGTTGCGCCCATCTTGCTGGCGTAGGCAACCAGTACCTTCCTGGACATCGAGACCTCCTTCTGGTCAGTTCCATCACACCACTCCCGCCCCGGCCGGAGGCAGTGCCGAAGGACCTGGCTCAGCGGGCCTCAGGACCTCCGACCGCCGATCGCGGGATGATCGTGACCGGGCAGGGGGCCTGGTGCAGCATCGTCTGGCTCACCGATCCGAGCAGCAGTCCGGCGAACCCGCCGCGCCCGCGGGACCCGACGACCAGGAGTTGGGCGTCGGCGGACCACTCGAGCAGGAGCTCCGCCGGATGACCGGTCACCTCGATGAGCTCGGCGGTACGAGCGTCCTCGCGGGCCCGGAGTGCTGCCGTGAGGTCGTGGTCGTCGTCCTCTGCCCGGACCGTCACGATCCGGGCGACGAGCTCGTGCCGCCGCGCGTACTCGAGCCCGAAGTCGACCGCGGCAGCGGCGGCCGCCGAGCCGTCGTACCCGATCACCACCCGGCTGCCGACGACGGCATCCTCGTTCGGCCGAACGGCGACGACCGGGCAGCGCGCATGGGCGGCGAGTTCCAGGCCGGTCGACCCGACCAAGAGCCCGAGCGCCCGTCCGGCGTCGCGGCTGCCGATCACGATCAGTCCGGCGTTCCTCGACTCCGCCAGCAGAACCGGTGCGGGAAACCCGTCGACGCGCTCGGCCGTCACCGGCACACCGGGAGCGAACTTCCGCGCGACTTCGAGCGCCTCCGCGACGATCTGGTCGGCGTACGCACGGAGCCCGGGAGCGGCCTCGCTCGGTCCCACCGGGACCCGGAACTCGGTCCACACGAACGCGTGCACCAGATGCAGACCGGCACCACGCGCGGCGGCCTCCGCGGCACCCCAGCGGATCGCGCTCTCGCAATCGGGCGCGCCGTCGATGCCCACGACAACCTTCTGACCGGCCGGATCGATCGCATTCATACACCAGATCGTCGCGCAGGACCGGCCTGTGGGCCTAGAGCCGAAGGTCCCACCCGACCGGCCCCATGGGCTCTAGCTGCGGTGGGCGGATCGAGGTGGGCTGATAGGTGTCGGAAGGGGACGCCATGACGGCGATCGAGCAGGTGGGCCGAAGGCCCGGAGCAGGCTGGGACGTGCTGGCCTCGGATGGGTCTGTGGTGCGGATCCGTCCGCTGCGGGAGGACGACGAGCCGGCGCTTGACGCGATGAACCAGCGGGTGTCGGATCGATCGATATACCTGCGGTTCTTCGGGATCAGCCGATCGCTGGCCGACGAGCACACGCATCATCTGGCGTCGGACCGCGACGGGCACGTCGCGCTGGTGGCCGAGTACGGCGATCGCCTGGTGGGAGTGGCGAGTTATGAACCGCTTCGTACCGGCGAGGCCGAGATGGCCTTCCTGCTGGAGGACTCGGTACATGGGCGGGGGATCGGGACGTTGCTGCTGGAGCAGCTCGCCGCGGTTGCCCGGGAGAACGGCATCCAACGGCTCCGCGCCGACACGCTGGCCGAGAACGCGGGGATGCTGCGGGTGTTCGCCGACTCCGGGTTCGAACAGGTTCGCCGGCTCGACAGCGGAGTCGTCGAGCTGGTCGTGGACACGGCGTACCGGCCGTCGACGCTGGAGCGGATGGCCGACCGTGAACGGGCGGCCGAAGACCGGTCGCTGCACCGCCTGTTCTCGCCGCGTGCGGTGGCCGTGATCGGCGCCGGGCGCGCCCCGGGCGGGATCGGCCACGAGATCCTGCGGAACATCGTGAAGGGCAAGTTCACGGGACCTGTGTACGCGGTGAATCCGCATGCGGACCGGGTGGCGGACGTGCCGTCGTACCCGTCGATCGTGGACGTGCCCGGTGTGGTGGATCTCGCGGTCATCGCGGTCCCGGCCGAGCAGGTGCGGCAGGTGCTGGCCGACTGCGGCGCCAAGGGGGTCGGGGGAGCGGTGGTGCTGACCGCGGGCTTCTCCGAACTCGGCGCGGCCGGCCGCACGATGCAGCGGGAGATCCTCGAGATCGCTCGCCGGCACAGCATCCGGCTGATCGGACCGAACTGCCTTGGATTGGTGAATACCGATCCGGCGATCACCCTGAACGCGACCTTCGCGGAGGTGGTCCCGACGCCCGGCGCGCTGGCGATCGCGGCCCAGTCCGGCGCGGTCGGCATCGCGGTGCTGGATCAGGCTGCCCGGACGGGTTTGGGGATCTCGGAGTTCGTCTCGCTGGGCAACAAGGTCGATGTCAGTGGCAACGATCTGTTGTTGCATTGGTGGGGTGATCCGCGGACCGCGGTGATCGGGCTGTATCTGGAGTCGTTCGGGAACCCGCGCAAGTTCGGTGGACTGGCCCGGCTGGTCGGCCGGGCGAAGCCGATTCTGGTCGTGAAGGGCGGCCGGTCGGTGGGTGGTCGGCGGGCGGGTGTGTCGCATACGGCTGCGGCGGCGACGCCGGAGACTGCTGTGGATGCGTTGTTCGCGCAGTCCGGTGTGCTGCGGATGGACACGGTCGAGGAGCTGGTGGAGACGGCGCGGGTGCTGGCCGTGCGGCCGCAGCCTCGCGGCCGCCGGCTTGCCGTGATCGGCAACGCGGGCGGTGCCGGCGTACTCGCGGCGGACGCGGCCGGCCGGCTCGGCCTCGACCTGCCGGAGCTGAGCCCAGCCGTTCAGCGTGAGCTGGCCGCGGTCGGTGCGGTCGGCAGCGGGAATCCCGTCGACCTCGGCGCGGCCGCGTCGCCGACGAGCCTGGCTCGCGCGTTGAGGGTGGTCGCGGACAGTGGTGAGGTCGATGCCGTGCTGGTCTGCTACGCGGCGACGCGCGCGGGCCGGGTCGCCGACATCTACGCCGCCATCGCCGAATCCGCGGCTCAGGCCGATGTGCCGATCATCGTGAACTGTGTCGGTGCGGTGCACGCTGCGCCGGAGGTCTCTTTGGCCGACGGTCGTCGATTGCCGGTGTTCTCGTTCCCGGAGAGCGCCGTGCGGGCGTTGGCTCATGCGGTGCGGTACGCGGAGTGGCGGTCGCGGCCGCAGGGTGTCGTGCCGGAGCTGGCGCGGGTCGATGCGGTCGGGGCGCGGGCTGTGGTGCGGTGGTTCCTCCAGCGGAATCCAGATGGTGGTTGGTTGGAGCCGTTGCGGACCGGTCAGCTGCTGCAGTGCGCCGGGGTTTCGGCGATCCCGGTGCTGGCTGCGTCGAGTCGGTCCGAGGCGATCGGGGCGGCCGAGTCGGCGGGCTATCCGGTGGCGTTGAAGACTGCTGCGTCCGGGGTCGTGCACAAGACCGACATCGGCGGGGTCCGGGTTGGATTGGCGAACTCGGTGGAGGTGGCGGCGGCGTACGACGAGGTCACCGCGGCGGCTGGTGATCCGCAGGTCGTGGTGCAGGCGATGGCGCCGGGTGGGACCGAGTTGGTGATCGGCGTGGTGCGGGACCGGCTGTTCGGTCCGCTGTTGATGGCCGGCAGCGGTGGGATTCTCACCGACCTGCTGGCCGACCGGCAGTGGCGAGGACTTCCGCTCACCGATCTGGACGCCACCGAGATGGTGCACGCACTGCATTGCGCGCCGTTGCTGGCCGGCTACCGCGGTGCAGAGGCCGCTGATCAGGAGGCCGTCCTGGACGTCATTCACCGCATCGCGTGGCTGGCCGAGCAGGTTCCCGAACTGGCCGAGCTCGACATCAACCCGCTGATCGCCGGGCCGTCCGGCGCCTTCGCGGTCGACGTCCGGATGCGCCTGACGCCGGCAACGCCTGAACCCGACTGGTACGCCCGCCGGATGCGCGGCGACCAGCCCTGATCAGAGAGCCGGATCCGCTCGAGGCGGCGCGTGAGCCCGTGGAGCTTGACCGAGGCTGCGCCTGGCGGCGCGCAGGAGCTGTGCCTTTTGTCCAGCGCCCGGTCGGTGCGCTGAGACTGGTCAGCGCGCGTCTTCGAGTGGTTGCTCGAAGCGGACGGCGACCCGGCAGAGGGCGCGGAGCGCGGCCAAGATCTCGGCGATCTCCTGGTGGGAGGTTGGTGGGTGGACGGTGCGGTAGAGGTCGTTGCGGAGGTCTTCGAGGTGGTCGATGAGGTGCTCGATCTCGTCGGCCAGGGTCGTGCCGTGTGGCTGTTGGGTGACGATCGGCAGGATGCGGGTGCGGTAGGCGGTGATGGTGTGTTGTGCTTCGGCGAAGCGGCGTTCTTCGAGGAACCAGCTGTCCGTCGTGCTGTTGTCCGCGATGTGGTGGAGG
>NZ_JBEZYF010000047.1:0-68990 GCF_040638415.1 Kribbella sp. NPDC026596
GAAGCGACGAGGGAAGGACGGGAGCCAGGGCCCCGTGACCACGCCGCGCCGGAGGCGCGGCAATGAAATATGGCATGCTCCGGGCTGTGACGGCGATGGGTGCGGGTCGGTTGCTCGGGACGAATCTGCGGGCGCGGCGAGACGAGCAGGGCATCTCGCTGTCCGAGCTGGCCCGGCGGTCCGGGATCGCGAAGGGCACGCTGTCGCAGCTGGAGTCCGGGGCGGGGAACCCGACGATCGAGACAGTGTTCAGTCTGTCGAACGCTTTGGGCGTGCCGGTGTCGGCCCTGCTGAGCGAGTCGCCGACCGCCGACCTGGTCCTGGTGCGGTCCGCGGACATCGACGTACTGTCCGGCGACGCGATCGATCTGCGGATGCTGCGACGGCTGGAGAATCCGGGCGGCTTGTTCGAGATCTACAACCAGGAGGTCCGGCCGGACGCCGTCCAGCAGTCGGACGGGCATCCTGGCACCGAGCATCACATCGTTCTGACTGGGCGGTTGCGGATCACTTCACGCGGGCGGACCGAGGAGCTGGGGCCGGGGGACTACCTCGCATTCCGGGCCGGCGGACCGCACGGGTACGAGGCGGTGGACGGGCCGGTGCGGTCGGTCCTGCTGCTCGAATACCCGCCGGACGCGTACCCGATCACGCCTGGCGGGCCGCATCTGCCGGGATAGTTCCTCTGAAGTGCCGGTTGAGTGCATTGACCGGGTAGCTGGAGGGCGCGTACGCTCGGAATCGTTCATTTTAGTGAACGTTCTCTTGGAGGAATGCGCCATGCCCGGTTCCGCGACACCCGATGTGGTGGTCGTTGGCGCGGGCATGGTCGGCGCCGCGTGCGCCGAGGCGCTGTCCGCGGCCGGGGTCCGGGTTTTGGTGATCGACCGCGACGGCCCCGCGGGCGGTACGACGGCGGCCGGTGAGGGTAACGTGCTCGTCTCGGACAAGGAGCCCGGGCCGGAGTTGGAGCTGGCGATTGCGTCGCGAGCCGAGTGGGACGTCGTCCGTGATCGGCTGCCGGAGCGGGTCGCCGACGTCGAGTGGGAGTCCAAGGGCGGGGTCGTGGTGGCGACTGGTGAGCCTGGACCGCTGCGGGAGTTCGCGGCCAAGCAGTCCGCGGCCGGGGTCGATGCCCAAGTGATCACGCCGTCGGAGGTGTTCGAGCTCGAGCCGTTGCTCACGCCTCGGGTGACGGTCGGCGTGCACTACCCGGACGACGCTCAGGTGCAACCGGTGCTCGCGGCAACGGCTTTGCTGGCCGCGGTGCGCGATCGCGGTGGCGAGGTGCGGTCCGGGGTGACGGCGCTCGGGGTGCGGCAGTCCGGTGGTCGCGTCGTGGGCGTGGATACGTCGGGCGGCGATATCGCGTGTGGCGCCGTGCTCAACGCCTGTGGGCCGTGGGCCGGAGCTTTCGGTGCATCGGCCGGAGCTCCGATCCAGGTGTTGCCGCGCCGCGGGGTCATCCTGGTGACGGCGCCGCTGCCGGAGTGCGTGCGACACAAGGTGTACGACGCGGATTACGTCGGCGCGGTCGGGAGTGGGGACGCGGAGCTGCAGACATCGACGGTGGTCGAGTCGACGAGGTCCGGCACGGTCCTGATCGGCTCCAGTCGTGAACGCATCGGCTTCGACGACACGATCCGGGTCCACGTGCTCCGCGAGCTCGCCCGCAAGGCCGTCGGTCTGTTCCCGTTCCTGGGCGACGTGCCGGTCATGCGCGCGTACGGCGGGTTCCGTCCCTACGCACCGGATCACCTGCCCGTCATCGGTCCCGATCCCCGTCTACTCGGCCTCTGGCACGCCACCGGCCACGAGGGCGCCGGCATCGGCCTCGCTCCTGCCACCGGCCGTCTGATCACCGAGCTCTTCCTGGGCCTCACCCCTCACGTCGACGCATCCCCCTTCCGAGTCGACCGCCCGGCGGTGATCGCCGCATGACCGCGTACCTCCGCCCGCGTTCAGGCGACCCCGCCGAGCCCGGTACGCCGCCCAACGTCCAAGTCACCGTCGACGGCCACCCCGTCACCGCCTTAGCCGGCCAAACCGTAGCCGCCGTCCTCCTCACCCAAGGCCGCAACTCCTGGCGCACCACCCGCCACACCGCGAGCCCCCGAGGCGTCTTCTGCGGAATCGGCACCTGCCACGACTGCCTAGTAGTAGTCAACGGCACCCCCGACACCCGAGCCTGCCAACGAACAATCCAAGACGCCGACACAATCACCACCCAGGTCGGCGCCGTCCTCCCACACCCGCCCACCACCCCGCAGCCCCACAACCCCGCCGACCCGGCGCCGCGCAACGCCACCGACGCGGAGTTGGATAACCCCACCGACGCGGAGCTGGGTAACCCCACCGACGCGGAGCTGGGTAACCCCACCGACGCGGAGCTGCGCAAGCCCACCGACCGCGCGCAGGGCGAGACCGCCGGCCCGGAGCCGCTCGAGCCGGTCGCCCCGCTGAACGCGACCGCATCGTCGCCTCACGCCGACGCGTCGGCGCAGCACACCAGCCCTGCCCGCCACCTCGCCTCCACTCCGCCGCCGAAGGCGGCTGATGTTGTGGTTGTGGGAGCTGGGCCTGCGGGGGTTGCGGCAGCTCTGGCGGCTGCGGATGAAGGTGCCTCGGTGGTGCTGATCGACAGCGGGCGAGCTGTGGGTGGGCAGTTCAACCGGCAATTGCCCGTGGAGTTCGCGCCTCGGCGTCCCGAGCGGTTACAGCACGGATGGAAGGACTTCGCGGCACAGCGGGATCGGGTGGCTACACACAACCGGATCACGCAGCTGTCCGAAAGCTCGGTCTGGGCTATCGAAGGCCTGCGGCTGTGGGTACAGCGCGGCCCGGCGGATGGCGTCGGACGGGACGTCTTCCCGGTCAACGCAAAGGCTGTCGTCCTCGCAACCGGAGCCTATGATCGCGTGCTTCCCTTCCCTGGTTGGGATCTGCCAGGCGTCTACAGCGCCGGCGCCGCGCAAGCACTAGCGAAGGGCCAGCGAATCTCCGTCGGCCGCCGAGTAATCGTCGCGGGAACCGGCCCCTTCCTGCTACCGGTCGCAGGATCGCTGACCGGAGTAGGCGCCTGCGTTGTAGCCCTCCTGGAAGCAAACTCCCTGCAGACCGTCCGCAAGGGCTGGTCCACTGACCCATTGGTTGCCTCCAGCAAACTTCGCGAGGCCCTCGGGTACGGCGCCCTGCTCGCCCGTCACCGCATCCCCCTACGCCACGGCTGGACGGTGACCGCCGCCCACGGCACCGACCACGTCGAGGCCGTCACCATCGCCCGCCTGGACGACGACTGGCACCCGATCCCAGCCTCCGAACGCCGCATCGAGGTAGACGCAGTCTGCCTGGGCTTCGGCTTCACCGCCCAACTGGAACTAGCAGTCTCCGCCCGCTGCGACCTAACCACCGGCCCCGACGGCGGCCCAGCCGTAGTCGTCAACGCCGACCAGCAAACCACCACCCCCGGCATCTTCGCCGCAGGCGAACTAACCGGCATAGGCGGCGCAGCCCTCTCCACAGCCGAGGGTCGAGTAGCCGGCGCCGCAGCAGCCCAGCACGCCCGCTCCCCACGCCCCAACCCGGAACTGCCAGTCAGCCCGGCGTCTACCGCGCCCCCGGCCACAGGCCGGACACGCGCAGCCCGCGATCCCGGCGTACGTTCCGCCTCCGACGACGGTGCGCGGGCGGCTGTGGTGAAGGGGCGGCGGTTTGCGGCGGCTCTTGCGAAGGCTTACCCCGTGCGGGAGGGATGGCGGGACTGGAGTCGGGCGGACACGCTCGTCTGTAGGTGTGAAGAAGTGAGCCGCGGGGAGATCGAGGAGGCGGTTGCCGACCGCGGTGTGGGGGACGGACGGGGATTGAGGCTCAGCAGCCGGGCAGGGCTCGGGTTGTGCCAGGGGCGGGTGTGTTCGCGCACCGTCGCCGAGTTGGTTGCCGGACAGAACGACGTACCAAGACCAAGCATGAAACGACCGATCGCCGTACCTGTGAGGTTGCGGGATCTGGCTGAGGCTCAGGAGGAGCTGTGAGCGAGAAGTTGGACGGCGTGATCGTCGCCACCGCGTTGCCGTACGTCGAGGACGCGTCGGCGCCGGCGGGGTTGCGGCCCGATCTGGACAAGTTCGCCGAGCATTGCCGCTGGCTGATCGACAACGGCTGCCGCGGCGTAGGACCGAACGGCTCGCTGGGGGAGTACTCGTCGTTGACCGACGACGAGCGCCGAGCCGTCGCGCGGACCGCGATCGAGGCCGTCGGCGATGACGGCGTGGTGGTCGTCGGCGTCCATGGCGTCGGCGCGCACCAGGCGCGGGCGTGGGCGGAGAAGGCAGGTGAGGACGGTGCGGACGGCGTACTCTGCCTGCCGCCGACCATGTACCGCGCGAACCGCGGTGAGGTGGTCCACCACTTCAGCGAGGTCGCGAAGGCCGGCCTGCCGGTGATGGTCTACAACAACCCGCACGACACCAAGGTCGACTTGACCCCGGATCTGCTGGCCGAGATCGCGCAGATCGAGAACGTGGTCGCGGTGAAGGAGTTCTCCGGTGATATCCGCCGGATCCTCGAGATCCGCGAGCTGGCCCCGGAGTTGGCTGTCATCGCCGGTGCGGACGACCTGACGCTCGAGGCGTTGCTGATGGGCGCGACCGGGTGGTTCGCCGGATTCCCGAACGTGTTCCCGAAGGAATCGGTCCGGTTGTTCGACCTCGCCGTACAAGGCAAGCTGGAAGAGGCCCGGACGCTGTACGAGCCGCTGGTCGCCGCCTTCCGGTGGGACTCGCGGACCGAGTTCGTCCAGGCGATCAAGTACGGCATGGACTACGTCGGCCGGTACGGCGGCCCGTGCCGCCCGCCGCGTGGGCCGCTGGTCCCCGAGCACGTCGCCCAACTGGAGCAGGACATGAAGAAAGCCGTGGAATCACTGCGATGAGGTCCATCCGGACGATCAGCGCGATCGACTCGCACACCGAGGGGATGCCGACCCGCGTCGTCACTGGCGGGGTCGGCGTCGTCCCGGGCGCGACGATGGCCGAGCGGCGCGAGTACTTCGTCAAGCACAACGACGACCTGCGGTTGTTCCTGATGAACGAACCGCGCGGTCACGCGGCGATGAGTGGCGCGATCCTGCAGCCGCCGACCCGGTCCGACGCGGACTGGGGCGTCCTGTACATCGAGGTCTCCGGCTGCCTGCCGATGTGCGGGCACGGCACGATCGGCGTCGCGACCGTACTGGTCGAGTCCGGCATGGTCGAGGTGACCGAGCCGACGACGGTGGTCCGGCTCGACACCCCGGCCGGCCTGGTCGTCGTTGATGTTGCCGTGAGCAACGGCCGGGCGGAGCACGTGACGCTCCGGAACGTCCCGTCGTACAGCCATGCCCTGGATGCGACGGTCGACGTGCCGGGGCTCGGGACGGTGACCTACGACCTCGCGTACGGCGGGAACTTCTACGCGATCCTGCCGTTGGAGCAACTCGGGATCCCGTTCGACCGCGCGGAGAAGGACCGGATCCTGAAGGCCGGCCTGGACATCATGGACGCGATCAACGCAACCGACCGCCCGGTGCATCCGCTCGACCCCGGGATCAACGGCTGCAAACACGTCCAGTTCACCGCGCCAGGTCTCGACGGCGCACACTCGCGCAACGCGATGGCGATCCACCCCGGCTGGTTCGACCGCTCACCGTGCGGCACCGGCACCTCAGCCCGAATGGCCCAACTCCACGCCCGCGGCGAACTCTCCCTCAACACCGACTTCGTGAACGAGTCCTTCATAGGCACCCGCTTCACCGGCCGCCTAGTCGAGGAAACCGTTGTCGGCGACCGCCCCGCCGTCATCCCCACCGTAACCGGCCGAGCCTGGATCACCGGCACCGCCAACTACCTCCTAGACCCCGACGACCCCTTCCCCGCCGGCTTCGTGCTCTAAGTCCGCGTCAACCGGCGGCCGCGCTCGTCGACCGGCGGGCGTCAGTGGTGGAGCTTGGTGCGCCAGTCGTCAGGGACGTTGCCGCCGGGGACCGGCTGGTCCTCCGGGCGGGACTCCGGCGGGGCGAGCTCGGGGCCGTCGTAGTACTGGGACTCGCCGTAGTGCCAGAACCAGTCCTCGCCCGGCTCGAAGCTGCGGACGATCGGGTGACCGGCCGAGGCGGCGTGGGCCGACGCATGCTGGGCCGGCGACGAGTCACAGCAGCCGATGTGGCCGCACTGAGTACACCGACGCAGGTGGAACCACCAGCCGTCGACGGCCAGGCACTCCACACAACCGGTCCCGCTCGGTGGGACCGTGCTGTCGATCCCCGGTATCTCCGTCATAGCCGCCATCCTTGCGTGCCGCGGCCGCCCGGACAAGCAATCCCACTCGGATGGGCGTCGGCCAGTCCAGGACCTTCGAGGTTCGCACAGCAGGCCGGATGCCGAACGAAGACCCCACGATCTGTCACGGTGACGTCACCGTGGGTCGGTCTGTACGTCGGCGATGCCGAAGATTCGAACTCCGGTTGACGAGTCAGTCGGCAGGTTCGCCGTAGCCGCCACCGCCAGGTGTCTCGAGCACGAGTACGTCGCCGGCGGCCACGGAGAGCGAATCGTTGCCGGCCATCTGCGTGACGGAGCCATCCGCGCGCTCGATCCACTGGCGGCCGAGGCCGCCGGGCAGGCCGCCGGCCATGCCGTACGGCGGCACGCGGCGGTGACTGGCGAGTGTGCTCACGGTCATCGGCTCCAGGAACCGGATCCGGCGGCGGCCACCGTTGCCGCCGCGCCAGCGGCCCGCACCACCGCTGCCGGCGCGGATCTCGAAGCTCTCCAGCTGTACCGGGTAACGCCACTCCAGCACTTCCGGATCTGTCAGCCGTGAGTTCGTCATGTGGGTCTGGACGACATCGGCCCCCGCGAAGCCTTCGCCCGCGCCGGCTCCGCTGCCGACGGTCTCGTAGTATTGGTGCCGGTCGTTGCCGAACGTCACGTTGTTCATCGTCCCGGAGCCCTCCGCCTGGATGCCGAGGGCGGCGTAGAGAGCGCCGGTGACAGCCTGCGAGATCTCGACGTTGCCTGCGGCAACCGCCGCAGGGTACTTCGGTGACAGCATCGTTCCCGACGGGATGATCACCCGCAGCGGCTCCAGGCAGCCCGAGTTCAGTGGGATCTCGTCGTCCACCAGGGTGCGGAAGACGTACAGAACTGCGGCCATCACCACCGAGGACGGCGCGTTGCCGTTGCCGGGCTGCTGCGCGGAGGTTCCGGTGAAGTCGATCTCCGCCGTCCGCGCGGAGGCGTCCACCTGGACCGCCACCTCGATCCGCGCGCCCGAGTCGAGCTCATAGCTGTAGCTGCCATCGTGGAGCGTCGGGATGATCCGCTGCACTGCCTCGGCCGCATTGCGGCGCACGTGTTCCATGTACGCCGATACGACGTCGAGGTCGAAGTGGTCGACCATGGCCCGCAGCTCCTCGACCCCCTTCTCGTTGGCCGCGATCTGGGCCCGCAGGTCGGCGATGTTCGTCGCGGGGTTGCGCGACGGGTACGCCGCGGTGCGCAGCAGCTCGACGGTCTCGCGCTCTCGCAACTCGCCGCCCGAGACCAGCAGCCAGTTGTCGATGAGTACCCCCTCCTCCTCGATCCGGGTGCTGTTCGCCGGCATCGAACCGGGCGTGATGCCACCGATCTCCGCGTGGTGGCCGCGGGACGCGACGTAGAACAAAATGTCTTTCCCAGCCCGGTCGAAGACCGGGGTCACCACGGTGATGTCGGGCAGGTGGGTGCCGCCCCGGTAGGGGTTGTTGAGCACGTACGTGTCGCCCGGCGCGATCTTTCCGGCGTTCGCGGCGATCACCAGCTTGATGCTCTCGCCCATCGAGCCGAGGTGGACCGGGATGTGCGGCGCGTTCGCGATCAGGTTGCCCGCGGCGTCGAACAGCGCGCAGGAGAAGTCCAGCCGCTCCTTGATGTTCACAGACTGTGAGGTGCTTTGCAGCCGCACGCCCATCTGCTCGGCGATCGACATGAACAGGTTGTTGAAGATCTCCAGCATCACCGGGTCGACCTCGGTCCCGATCCCCTGCCGAACCGGTCGTGCCGCCACCCGGCTGAGCAGCAGGTGGCCGAGATCGTTGACGCCGGCCCGCCAGCCGGCTTCGACCACCGTGGTCGCGTTGGCCTCGGCGATGACCGCCGGTCCGTCCACCTGGTCGCCGGGGACGATGTCGTCGCGCTGATAGAGGTCGACGTCGACCCACGCTCCAGCTGAGAACATCGGTACCCGGGCCGCGGCACGCAACTCGCCACCCGATCGCTCGGGGCGGATCCAGTTGTCGTCGCCGGATCCGGTGGCGCCGAGCAGCTCGAGCGACACGGCCTCGACGACGATCGGCCGGCCGGGCATCAGGAAGGAGAACCGTCGCCGGTAGGTGGCCTCGAACTCCGCGACCATCTCGTCCACCTCGCCGACAGACACGGCGACAGCGGTGTCGGTGCCGTCGTAGCGCAGCAGCGCGCGACGGATCGCGGTGATCCGCTCGGCCGGGATGCCTTCGCCCTCGAGCTCACGCCCGGCGTCGTCGGTCAGTTCGTCGAGGACCCGCGCGAGCTCCGGGAGTACGGCAGCGCTCAGTGTCGTCTCGACCGCCCGCTCGCGCAGGGCGGCGACGTCGGCGACACCCATGCCGTACGCGGAGAGCACGCCGGCAAGCGGGTGGATGAGCACCTGTGTCATGCCCAGCGCGTCAGCGACCGCGCAGGCATGCTGGCCGCCTGCTCCGCCGAACGTCGCCAGGACGTACCGGGTGACGTCGTACCCGCGTTGCACCGAGATCTTCTTGATCGCGTTCGCCATGTTCGCGACGGCGATGTCGGCGAAGCCGGCCGCGACCTCCTCCGGAGCTCGCCCGTCCCCGATCACGGTGGCGAGCTCCGCGAACTTCCGCCGTACGACGGCTGAGTCGAGCCGCTGGTCGCCGTTCACGCCGAACACGGCCGGGAAGAAGCCCGGCTGCACCCGGCCGAGCATCACGTTCGCATCCGTGACCGTGAGCGGACCTCCCCTGCGGTACGACGCGGGGCCTGGATCCGCGCCCGCCGATCCTGGACCGACCCGGTAGCGGCTCCCGTCGAAGGTCAGGATCGAGCCGCCGCCCGCCGCCACGGTGTGGATGCTCATCATCGGCGCCCGCATCCGCACCCCGGCGACAAGCGTTTCCAGCTCGCGTTCGAACTCGCCGGCGTAGTGCGACACATCGGTCGACGTGCCACCCATGTCGAAGCCGATCACCCGGTCGAACCCGGCCGCCGTCGTGGTCCGGGCCATCCCGACCACACCGCCCGCGGGTCCGGACAGGATCGCGTCCTTGCCACGGAACGCGTGCGCTTCGGTGAGCCCGCCGTTCGACTGCATGAACATCAGCCGGACACCGTCCAGCTCGGATGCCACCTGATCTACGTACCGGCGCAGGATCGGCGAGAGGTAGGCATCGACCACGGTCGTGTCGCCCCTGGAGACCACCTTCATCAGCGGGCTGCACTCGTGCGACAGCGAGATCTGGGTGAAGCCGATCCGCCGGGCGATCTCGCCGATCACCTCCTCATGCCGCGGATGGCGGTAGCCGTGGAGCGACACCACGGCTACCGATCGCAGGCCGTCGTCGTACGCACGCCGCAGGTCCTCTGCGACGGCCCGTTCGTCGAGCGGGAGGAGAACCTTGCCGTCTGCGGCCAGCCGTTCGTCCGCCTCGATCACCGCCGAGTAGACGAGCTCCGGCAGCACGATCTCGCGAGCGAAGATTCGCGGGCGGTTCTGATAGGCGATCCGTAGCGCATCGCGGAAGCCCTTGGTGATGACGAGCACGGTCGGCTCGCCGTCGCGCTCGAGCAGCGCGTTGGTGGCCACCGTCGTGCCCATCTTGACGACCTCGATGCGCTCTGCCGGGATCCGTTCTCCGGCCGGCGCCGCGAGCAGCCGGCGGATGCCCTCGACGGCGGCGTCCCGGTAGCGCTCTGGGTTCTCGGACAGGAGCTTGTGCGTCACCAGAGTGCCGTCCGGGCGCCGGGCGACGACGTCGGTGAAGGTGCCGCCACGGTCGATCCAGAACTCCCACTTCCGCGCCATGCCTACCGCCTTTCCGGACAGCCGTCGTGGTGGTGAGACCGACACTAGAGATTGTTCAACAATCCTGCAAGAGGGTTGTTCCACCAAACTTTCACTCACTGGCTGATTGCGAGATGATGCGGAGATGAGCACGGGTGAGGCCGACGACACACCCCGGCAGGCGTGGTTGCGATCGGTTGCCGCCGATGTCGCGCGCCTGGACCGCAGCAGCTCGGCCGAGCGGGCCGCGGACATCTTGCGCCGCAGCATCACCGAGGGTGCGCTGCCCCCGGGTTCCCAGCTGTCCGAGATCGAGCTGACCGAGGTGCTGGAGGTCAGCCGCAACACACTCCGCGAAGCCTTCCGGCTGCTCACCCACGAAGGGTTGCTGGTCTACAAGCTGCATCGCGGCGTGTTCGTCCCGGAGTTGGACGAGCGTGACGTGGTCGACCTGTACCGGCTCCGCCGGGTGCTCGAGGTCGACGTCGTGCGGAGTCTGGCCGAGCGCGATCCGGAGCTGCCGGCGAGCCGGCTCGAACCGCTCCAGGACGATGTCGAAGCCGCAGAGGCGGCCGCGCTCGTGGATCGCTGGCCGGCCGTCGGTACGGCGAACATGCGCTTCCACGAGCACCTGATCGGTCTGGCCGACAGCGCCCGGATGGATGCGATGACCGGGCGGCTGCTGGCCGAGTTGCGGCTGGTCTTCCAGGTGATCGCGACGCCGCGTGAGCTGCATGAGCCGTACATCACGCGGAACCGTGAGCTGTTCGAGCTGCTCGAGGCGCGTAAGTACGACGAGGCGGCGGCCGACCTGCATCAGTACCTGCTCGACTCCGAGCGCGGTCTGCTGGAGGCGTTCCGGGCCAGTTGATCCACGAGATTCGTTAAGGGCTTGCGCGGCCCCGCGCGGACCTGAGTTGATGAACTGTGACCGTCAGCTGCAAAGGGGAGCTCAGCTCATGACCGAAGACGACCGGACCGAAGAGACGCCGAAGTCCTACCGCCCGATCGACGCCAAGGGTTTCCGGGAGTTCATCTCGCGTGGCTGGGGGCCGGTGGACCGGTCGGTGACGCTGCCGGAGGGGCTGGCCGAGGCGGCCGCCGCGCACCGGCGGAAGCTCGCAGCCGCGCTGCCGGGCCGGCGGATCGCGCTCGCGGCCGGGCGGGCGCCGGTGCGCTCGAACGACACCGACTTCCAGTTCCGCGCCGACAGCGACTTCGTTTGGCTGACCGGCTGCCAGGCCGAAGGCGCCGTACTCGTGCTGTCGGCCGATGGTGAAGCGACGCTGTACCTGCGGGAGACCGCGGGGCCGGACGAGGCGGATTTCTTCGCCAACGCGCGGGACGGCGAGCTGTGGATCGGCCCGGTGCCGGGGCTCAAGGACTGGTCGGACGCGCTGCAGATCGCGTGCCGTCCGATCGAGGAGCTGCCGGCCGCTGTGCGTGGCGCGGTCCCGTTCATGCTGTCGACGCCTGGCGTCGAGCCGATGCTGGACGCACTGGTCCGGACCTCCCCGACCGACGGGAACTCGCTGCGCCAGACGCTGGCCGAGCTGCGCCGGATCAAGGACGACTGGGAGCTGGATCAGCTGCGCGAGGCCGTCGCGGCCAGCGTGCTCGCCTTCGGCGATGTCGCCCGCGAGCTGCCCGAGGCGATCCGGGGCGGCGGTGAGCGGTGGCTGCAGGGCACCTTCGACCGGCGCGCGCGGACCGCGGGCAACGGCGTCGGGTACGCCTCGATCGTTGCGGCTGGCAACCACGCGCCAGTGCTGCACTGGGTCCGCAACGACGGCCCGGTGAACGAGGGTGACGTGATCCTGCTGGACGCCGGCGTCGAGACGCGCACGCTCTACACCGCCGACGTGACCCGGACGTTCCCGGCCACCGGTGAGTACACCGCCGCCCAGCGGCAGGTGCACGACCTCGTGCACAAGGCGCAACTCGCGTCGCTGGAGGCCGTCAAGGTGGGAGCGCCGTACCGTGCCTTCCAGTACGAGGCGCTGCGCGTGCTGGCCGAAGGCCTGAAGGACTGGGGTCTGCTGAACGACGTGTCGATCGACGAGCTGCTCGGCCCGGACGGGCAGCAGCACCGGCGGTACATCGTCTGCGGGACGGGCCACTACATCGGCCTCGACGTGCACGACTGCGACGCGTCCCGGCCGGAGGCGTACTTCGCCGGCACCATCGAGGCGGGCATGGCGCTCGCGGTCGAGCCGGGGCTGTACTTCCACCCGAACGACGAGACCGTGCCGCCGGAGCTGCGCGGGATCGGCATCCGGATCGAGGACAACGTCGTGGTGCACTCCGACCGGCTGGAGATCCTCACCGAGGATCTGCCGATCACGACCGACGGCCTCGAGCAGTGGACCCGGTCGCACCTCGACGGCCGGTGATCGCGCGCTGACGGAAAATTACCCGTCACAAGCAGTAACACCGATGCCCCCGGCTCCGATGTAGCGAGCGGGGGAGGGTCGAGCTCGGCCCGGCGCGTGGCAGTGGGGGGCCGCGTCCATGCGCCGGGGCCGAGGCGGCCGAACTGGGGCCATGGGGGACCCAGGATCCCTGGGCACGGGGAGTAGTCATCATGAATCTGCGAGTGCGAGTAGTCCACTACGGAGATCAGCACTGGTACGCCGACATCGACGATGCCGACGATCCGCAACCCGACGATCCGTTCTGGTACGTCGACCATTGCCGATCGCAGACGCAGGCACTCGAGACCGCCTGCGTCGAACTCCGCATGCTGTCGAGCCGGCTGGTCCATGGTGATCACCTCGACCGCGTGCTGGACGTGATCGGCGTACTGGTCTGAGGTCACATCGACACCGGGGCCGGTGCTGGTTGGGAGCACCGGCCCCGGGTCTTCCTCAGCCCACCGGTGGTACGGCGGGACAGCCGGTGCCGCGCTTCGGCACCTGACGCGAGACCAGGTAGGCGTCGATCGTCGACTGCATGCAGGGGCTCGAGTTGTAGCTTCCGTGTCCCCAGCCCTCGTACGTCAGGAGTACGCCGTACCTCCCGAGCTGGCGCTCCACGCTCTGGGCCCAGTTGTAGCCGGTGGCCGGGTCGTGGATCGCGTTGGCCAGCAGGACCGGGGTCTTCAGGTCGCGGACCTTCAGCGTCTGCTGCGGATTGTTCGCCTTCGGTGCGCCGAGGCAGTTCGTGACGGCCATCAGCTGGCCTGGGTACCTCATGTCCGGGTTGTTCCGGCCGACGCGGTCGACGAGGCCGGCGAACTCGCGGTAGTTCCGCACCGGCAGGTTCCAGTCCTGACAGAACGGCGCCAGCGTGTTGTTCACCAGCCCGGTCGGCACTGAGGCCAGCTTGCTCTCATCGAGTGTCTTCAGGGTGTCCGCCAGCTTGCGCCATTCCGGGTCGTAGAGCAGCCTGAACACCTGAAAGCTCAGCTTGAACGGATTGGTGGAGACCTTCAGCAGGTCTGCCCAGAGTGCGCGGATGTCGCGGCCGTGCAGTGCACAGGTCGTTGCCTGGTCGCACCATTTCACGAACTCGTCGAACGAGTCCTGCACCGGCGCCGCCTGCTCGTCGAGAAACGTGCGTGCAGTCGGGGAGCTGTGGTCGAGCACGCTCTCCAGAACGACTGCGCGCGTACGGCGCGGGTAGGTCTCGGCGTACTGGGCGCCGAGCATCGTCCCGTACGACGAGCCGTGGAACGAGATCTGCGACTCGCCGAGTGCCTTCCGGATGGCGTCCACGTCGCGTACCGACTGCCAGGTGTCGATGTGGTCGTAGAGCGGTCCGGTGTGCTCGCGGCAGTCGGCGGCCAGCGTGCGGTTGTAGCGGACGGTCGCGTCGAAGTCGGCCTGGCTCTTCATCAACGGCGACGGCTGCTGGGACAGCAGGGCCGCGGAGCACAGCACCGGGTTGCTGCGGGCGATCCCGCGCGGGTCGAAGCTGACGATGTCGAAGCGATCCTGCAGCGTCTGGCTGAACCGGCTGACGCCGGTCTTGATCCGGTCGACGCCGGAGTCACCGGGACCACCCGGGCCGGAGACCAGCACGCCGGCGCGCTCGCTCGGGGACTTCGCCGTACGGCGGGCGATCGCGAGGCCGAACGTCGGTCCGCCGGGGTCACGCCAGTCGACCGGTACCTGCAGGGTCGCGCACTGCGAGCCCTGCACCCTGGCCGGGTCGTCCTTGCCTTCGGGCTTGCAGTCCGACCACTGCACTCCCGCGGGCCTGGGTACGGCGGCCGACGCCGGAAGCGTCGCGAGGCCGGCCGCCGTCAGTCCCAGGACCACACCCCACGCGGTGGTCCTGAGAAGCTCTCTCGATCTCATCAAGGAAATCTCCTGTGTCTGTGGAAGCTCCCTCGATCCTCGGCAACCGTTTGCTCGGCCGCATCGGGGACGAGCCCCCGGCGGACCCCGGGTGCGGCTTGGGGGACTTGTTAGGGTCGGTCGCTGATGACTACCAAGCACGCGGTGTGGTTCCGGACGGTGGCGATCGCCGAGGCGATCTCGTGGACCGGATTGCTGATCGGAATGCTGTTCAAGTACGTGCTGTCCGACAACGAGATCGGGGTGAAGATCTTCGGCCCGATCCACGGCGGCATCTTCGTCGTCTACGTGGTCACGGTGCTGATCGTGCGCGGGCCGTTGCGGTGGTCGTGGCCGGTGACGCTGGCCGCGCTGGCGGCGAGTGTTCCCCCGCTGTTCACCTGGTTCTTCGAGATCTGGGCCGTGCGGACCGGCCGGATTGACGTTGCCGGTCGGAGCGCCGTACCGTCCACACCGTCAGTCAATTCAACAGCCGCATGAACCCGTGCGGGAGAGACCTGGGCGTGACCCAGGCGCCGTAGGAGCAACTCTCCCCAAGAATCTCTCAGGCACCTTCACCGCACGGGCGAGGCATCTCTGGAAGGCAACGGCCTGACAGAGCGGGGAGGACACCAAACGGTCAACGGCGACCGGAAGGAACCTCCACACGATGGCGATCAGCGTCTTCGATCTGTTCAGCATCGGGATCGGCCCTTCGAGCTCCCACACGGTGGGCCCGATGCGCGCCGCCCGCACGTTCGCACTCGGGCTGGCCGACGCCGGTCTGCTGGCCGCGACGACGACCGTCGAGGCGCAGCTCTTCGGTTCGCTCGGTGCGACCGGGCACGGCCACGGCAGTAACAAGGCGGTCCTGCTCGGGCTCGAGGGCGAGGATCCCGAGACCGTCGTCACGCACGCTGTGGACGCGCGGGTCGAGACGATCCGCGAGCTCGGCCGGCTGCGGTTGGCCGGTACGCACGAGATCGCGTTCGACGAGAACACTGACCTGACCATGCACCGGCACAAGGCGCTGCCCTACCACCCGAACGGGATGACGTTCGTGGCGCGCGGGTCCGATGGCCAGGTGCTGCGGGAACGCACGTACTACTCGGTTGGCGGCGGGTTCGTGGTCGACGAGAACGCGGCCGCGGGCGACCGGATCGTGCCGGACACGACCCCGCTGAAGTACCCGTTCACCACTGGTGCGGAGTTGCTCGACCGGTGCCGGGAGTCGCAGCTGTCGATCAGCGAGGTGATGCTCGCGAACGAGCTGGCCTGGCGGACCGAGGAAGAGATCCGGGCCGGACTGCTGCACATCTGGCAGGTCATGCAGGACTGTGTCCGCGAGGGTTGCGAGACCGAGGGCATCCTGCCGGGTGGCTTGAAGGTGCCGCGCCGGGCGCACGCGCTGTTCACCAAGCTCAGCCAGGATCCCTGGTCGATCGATCCGCTGAAGGTGATGGACTGGGTCAATCTGTTCGCCCTCGCGGTGAACGAGCAGAACGCGTCCGGTGGCCGGATCGTCACCGCACCGACGAACGGTGCCGCCGGCATCATTCCCGCCGTACTGCACTACTACCGCCGGTTCGTGCCCGGGGCCAGTGAGGACGGGGCGGTTCGGTTCCTGCTCACCGCCGGCGCGATCGGCGTGCTCTACAAGGAGAACGCGTCGATCTCCGGTGCCGAGGTCGGCTGCCAGGGCGAGGTCGGGTCGGCCTGTTCGATGGCCGCGGCCGCGTTGTGCGAGGTGCTCGGTGGTACGCCGCTCCAGGTCGAGAACGCGGCCGAGATCGGGATGGAACACAACCTCGGCCTGACCTGCGACCCGGTCGGCGGGCTGGTGCAGATCCCGTGCATCGAGCGGAACGCGATGGCGTCGGTGAAGGCGATCAACGCGGCCCGGATGGCGATGCACGGCGACGGCGTCCACGTGGTCACCCTCGACAAGGTGATCAAGACGATGCGCGAGACCGGCGCGGACATGAAGGTCAAGTACAAGGAGACTTCCCGCGGCGGCCTCGCCGTCAACGTCATCGAGTGCTGATCACCAGGGCACGGTTCCGTGCAGGCTCAGGTACTCCGCGGTCGGACCGTCCTGGTCGATGGTCGCGAGCCTGACGATGATGTCGGCACCCTCCTCGACGGTCTGGTAGCCGCTGCGGCCGTTGAAGTCGGTCGCGGTGTAGCCGGGGTCGACGGTGTTGATCCGCAGACCGGGCAGTTGACGCGCGTACTGGACCGTCAGCATGTTGAGGGCTGCCTTCGAGGCGCCGTACGCCGGAGCCGGCACCCAGACGGGTACGGCGGCCGACTGCGCCTCGGGGTCGACGGCGGTCGCGATCGAGCCGAGTCCGCTGGAGACGTTCACGATGACCGGGTTGTCGCTGCGCGCGAGCAACGGCAGGAACCGGCGGATCATCCGGACCGGGCCGTACACGTTGAGGTCGAAAACCTGGTGGAAGTCATCGGCCGTGAGGTCGCGGGCCTCCTTGCGCGGGCCGGGGATGCCGGCGTTGTTGATCAGTACGTCGAGGCCGCCGGCCTCTGACGCGAACTGCTCGGCCGCAGCGTCGACGGACTCCTCGTCGGTGACGTCGAGAGGGAGGTAGTGCGCGCCGAGGTCGGAGGCAGCCTGCTTGCCGCGCTGCGGGTCGCGGGCGCCGATGTAGACGGTGTGTCCGGCTTCGATCAGCCGGCGGGCGGTTTCGTAGCCGAGGCCCTTGTTCGCCCCGGTGATCAGTGTCGTGGTCATGTCTTCACCTTCTCGTCGCGGCTGTCGAGCAGGTAGTACCCGCGGTGTCCTAGGGAATGGCAGTACCAGGCTGTTTTCGCCGGCGGACGGAATACTGGGGGTGTGAGCGAGCTTGGCCGGACACTGCACGCGTGGCGCGATCGGGTGACGCCGGACGCGGTCGGTCTGTCTGCCGGCGGGAAGCGGCGCGCGCCGGGGCTGCGGCGGGAGGAACTGGCGCACCTCGCCGGGCTCTCGGTCGACTACATCGTCCGCCTCGAGCAAGGCCGCTCGGACTCGCCGTCGGTGCAGGTGCTGACCGCGCTGGCCCGGGCGCTCCGGCTGTCCGATGCCGAACGCAACCATCTGTTCGTGCTCGCGGGTCAGGTGGAACCGTCACCCGGCCGGATCTCGGCGTACATCCCACCTGGTGTGCAGCGGGTGGTCGACCAACTGGAAGGCGCACCGCTCTGCGTGTGCGATGCGGCTTGGACTGTGATCACCTGGAATCCGCTCTTCGCGGCGCTGATCGGGGACCCGTCCGAGTGGCAGGGCCGGTGGCGCAACATCCTCTGGCGGCACTACGCGGCGCCGGGAGACCGCGTCGTGCAGACACCCGAGCAGCGGCAGAGCTTCCGGATCGCGATGGTGACGGACCTGCGCGCCTCCGTCACCCGCTATCCGCACGACCCGGAACTCAGGGCGCTGATCGACGACCTTCGCGCCGGGTACGACGACTTCGCCCAGCTCTGGGATCAGCCCGTCGTCGGCTTCCACCAGACCGAGCAGAAGACCATCAACCACCCGGACCTCGGCTCCCTCGTCGTGGACTGCGACGTACTGACGGTGCCCGGCAGCGATCTCCGTATGGTCGTCTACACGACCGCGCCGAACACCGAGGCGGCGGAGAAGCTTCGCCTCCTGTCAGTTATCGGGCTCCAAGCACTCACCTGATCAGCGCTGCGACGGCCTCCGGGTTCTCGACCTGCGCGTTATGACCGAGACCGGTCAGGGTAACGGCCTGGTCGTGCAGGGCGTGGAGTTCGGCGTCGGTGTTCATCGGGTCTCGCTCGCCGCGAGCGAGGATCACCTCCGCCTTGCTCTCGGCGATCAGCGTCGCCATGTCCGGTGCGCCGACGCCGAAGGTTCCTGGATCCATCGCGAGTCGCCACCGGCCGTCGACCTCCAGGAGGCCGTGATCGACGACTGCGCCCGCCGGGTCGACAAGTCCTTGCAGACCGGAGATCTTGAGGAATCGGGTCGCGGCCTCCGCGCGATCGTCGAACCAGGCGACCGGCTTCTGCGCCAAAGCGGCCGCCCGTCCCAGGTCGTCATCGGACCAGGTCACCTTGACCCCGAGTGCGACGACCCGGCTCACGTCGACGCCGTACCGTCCATTCGCCAGCTCGAGTGCGATCACGCCGCCGAGTGAATGCCCGAGTACGACGAGATCGCGCCGTACCTCCAAGGTGTCCGCCACCGCCGCGGCCATTTCACCGAAGCTGTAAAACGGGAGCGCGGGAGCCGTGCCGTGTCCGGGGAGGTCGGGGGCGAACCGCGGTTGCGGCCACGCGTCCCAGACTCGTCCGTTGGCACCGAGGCCGTGCAGCAGCACCAGAAAAGCCATGGGAGCAGGCTGACATACGAGGATCCCCAAGTGCAGAGAAGTAGGCGCGCCATCAGCTAACTCGCTGCATTCCTACGGTCGCGTAGAAGGTATCGGAGTGTCCAATAGTTGCGATCTAGCGTGGAATTTCTTCCAAGGGCTGTTTCAAGCGCTGGTTCAACCGATAATCTCCGGGACCGTGAAACCGTTCGCTGCCACGGCACCCGGCCGCCCGCCTTGGCAGGACCCGCGGCGACTTCGTCAGGTCGCCACCGGTGCCGGCGCACTGCTGCTGCTCTACCTCGTCCTCGCGTTCGTCGCCTTCCTCGGCGGACCGCGGATCGGCGCGTCGTTCCTGCCGCTCCCCGGCGGCGGCCCCGACCCGGCCAGCCCGGTCGCCGGCCTCGAACCCAGTCAGCCGACGCAGAACGTCCCGGCCATCCCGCGCGGCAGCACGCCCGCCCCCGGGACGACCCCGACCACGTCGCCGACCGCGTTGCCCACAGCAACCGTCCCCGGCGCCGGCGCCACCACCGCCCCGGTCCCGCCGGGCACCACCTCCTGGTCCACGGCCACCCCGGGCAACCCGACGACCCAGATCGTCGACCAGTTCGACCCCACCACCCCGGTCGCCACCCAAACCCCACCCACCAGCACCACCACCGCCCCCACCAGCCAGCCCACGTCAGGCCCCACCAGCAATCCCACCACCCCACCGCCCACCAGCACCACCCCAACCACCCCACCCCCCACCCCCGAAGACCCCCCACCCCCCGACCACCCATCTCTGGGCGGGCTCATCGGCTCCCTCCTGGACAAACTCGGTCTGTAGCTAGACCTGGACAGGGGTCGGCTGCCGGTGCGGCTCTCCGGGCGGCCGAGCGTTTCCCATCCGAGGGGATATCCGTTCCAGTTGTGCCTTCTCTGCTGGTGTACCAGGGGAGAAGGCACAAGATCAGGGGAGATCCCCTTGAATGGTGTCCACGGTGTGGACGCCCGAGAGCCGGCGGCAGGAGCTAGAGCTGATGCCCCGCAGATCAAGCCATAGAGTTGGGACGTGTCGAGGAAGCGCACCAGTGTGTACGTCGATCCAGAGGATCTGGCGTTGATCAAGGATGCTGCTCGTCGGCGCGGGATTCCGGCGGCAGAGCTCATCCGTGAGGGCATCCACCTGGCTGCGATGACGAACCGCGTCTGGGACGATGCGCTCGACTGGCCGACCTTCGAGGGCGCGGGTCAGTAGGCTTCGACCTCGGTGGTTTTGGCGTTGCCGCCGACGGTGGGTTCTAGGTTGATCTGCCAGCCCTGGTCGCGGCCGAAGGCCTGGTCGAACTTCTGGAACGAGCAGTCCGCGCTGAACTGGCGGCGAGTGGGATTCCAGTCCGTGCCGCTCTTGAAGTAAACGTGGTACGCGCCGCCGATCCGGCTGATGGTCGCGGTCTTGCCGGCCTGGATGTACATCATCACGTGCGGCGCTCCGGGCGGCTGCCCGTCGGTGACGACCGAGATCGCGACGTCTTCCGCCGTACCGTTGGTGATCTTCAGCCGGCCGGTGCCCGCCTCGCCGTCGCGGACCAGGATCTTGCCGCTCGAGGGGCGCCCGGCCTCCGGTTCCGGTCCGGGATCGGGCAGCGTCGCACCGAACTTGAGCTTCAGCCGCGTCAACGGCAGGATCGCGCCGCTCAGATCCGCGCGAAGCTTCCGCTGCACCTTCTGCGAGGTGTACGCGACACCACCGCAGCGCGCGTTGAGCTCGGTCTGATCGGAGTTCGACAAGGACTCGGCCGCCGCCGCGAGCCGGTCCTGCAGGACTTCGTGTACGGCGGTCAGCCGACCGCTCACCGTGAGACCGGCCAACTGGGACGACGCCGCGGTGAGGGAGTCGGCGAGCGTGGTCATCGCGTCGGTCAGGCCCTCGGCGGTCCGCACCCGCGTGAGCGCACGCAGCTGACCGGCCAGGCCCTTCTCGATCTTGGTCAGTTCCACCTGGTACGCCGTCGACCCGGTGACCCCGGCCGGTGGCACCGACGACGCCGGCGCCGGTGCGGCCGACGTACCGGTCGACACTGCCACCGGAGTCTCCTCCGGCGCGCCACTACAGCCGGCCATCCAAGCCAGCATTCCAACCACCGCGCAGAGCGCAGCACAGCGCTTCATGTACTACCCCCCAGGTCCGCCCCAAAGCCCCGTGCCGCACAGGGTACAGGGGCTAGTCCCGCACAGCAGGGCGGACGAACGGAAAGGCGAGCGTCGCGCGGATGTTCTGGCCGGTGAGCATCATCAGAACCCGGTCCACGCCGATGCCGAGGCCGCCGGTCGGAGGCATCGCGTACTCCAGCGCGGTCAGGAAGTCCTCGTCGAGGGACATCGCCTCCGGGTCGCCGGCGGCTGCCTTCAGCGACTGTTCGGTGAGGCGGCGGCGTTGCTCGACCGGGTCGACCAGTTCGGAGTACGCCGTACCGATCTCGGCTCCGAAGGCGACCAGGTCCCAGCGTTCGGCCAGGCGTGGTTCGGAGCGGTGGTTCCGGGTCAGCGGTGACGTCTCGAGCGGGAAGTCGGTGTAGAACGTCGGCACGGTGGTGTTCGGCTCGACGAGCTCGTCGTACAGCTCCAGGATCAGCTCACCGGCCGACATCTCGAAGGTCGCGTGTACGCCGTGCTCCGCGCAGAGCTCCCGGAGTCGATCGGCCGGGGTGTCCGGGTCGAGCGTCGTCCCCGTGGCCCGGCCGACCGCGTCGTGCACGGTGACGACCGGCCACTCACCGGAGATGTCGAGGTCGCCGTCCGGCCGGCGGACGATCGGCTTGCCGAACACCGCGGTCGCGGTCTCGATCAGCAGTTCGCGGGTGAGCTCGCGCATCACGTGATAGTCGGCGTACGGCTGGTAGGCCTCGACCGAGGTGAACTCCGGGTTGTGGGTCGCGTCCGCACCCTCGTTGCGGAAGTTCCGGTTGAGTTCGAAGATCTTACCGAGCCCGCCGACGCTGAGCCGCTTCAGGAACAGCTCGGGCGCGATCCGCAGAAACAGCTCGGTGTCGTAGGCGTTGATGTGGGTGGCGAACGGTCGCGCGTTCGCCCCGCCGTGCACGGCCTGCAGCATCGGAGTCTCCACCTCGATGAAGCCGCGCGACTCGAAACCGTTGCGCAGGGCCCGGACCGCGGCGCTGCGGTGCCGCATCATCCGCAGCGAGTCCGGGTTCATCACCAGGTCGATGTGCCGCTGCCGGACCCGCGCCTCCGGATCGGTGAACCCCTTCCGCTTGTCCGGCAGGGGGTGCAGACACTTCGCGGCCATCAACCACGAGGTCGCCGCGATCGACAGCTCGCCGCGCCGACTCGTCACCACCTCGCCGGTGACGCTGACATGGTCGCCGATGTCCACCAGCCGTCGCCACTGGTCGAGGGGTACGTCGCCACACGCATCGGCCGTCAGCATTACCTGCAGCTGGGCCAGCCCGTCCTGCAGTTGCGCGAACGCCAGGCCGCCGTGGTTCCGCATCCGCATCACCCGGCCGGTCACGGACACCGTCTCACCGGTGTGGTGATCGGGCGGCAGGTTGTCGTGCAGTTCGCGGACCCGCTCCAGCGTCTCCGTCCGCGGCACCCCGACCGGGTACGGATCGATGCCAGCGGCAACGAGCTCGGCGAGCTTGATCCGGCGGATCCGTTCCTGCTCGGTGAGCTTGCGATCGGGCAGCGCCGGCCGCAGCAGCTCATCCTCCAGTTGACGTACGGCGGACGCGAAGTGACCACCGTCGGCCGCCATGATCGCGTGCCGATCGGCCGTTTCGGCACTGTCCACCCGCGTCCACGGCCGAGGCGCGGGCAGGAATCCTTCCGCGGTCCCGGCCGCCAGCAGCACGTGGGCGAGCGACGCCCCGCGGGAGTAGCAGATCAGCCTCGGCGACCAACGCGGCAAGTACTTCTCGTTCGACTGGTAGAGACTCTCCAGTTGCCAGAACCGCGAGGCCGCGGTGAGCAGCGCGCTGGTCAGTCGCAGCACAGGCCCGGCGCCGACCCGCTCGGCATCGCTGAAGATCTCCCGGAACATGGCGAAGTTCAGCGAGATGCGATGCAGTCCGAGATCGCCGCAGGCGTCCACGAGTGAGGTCACCATGAACTCCATCAACCCGTTCACGGACTCCGGATCGCGCCGCATCAGGTCCAGCGAGACACCCCGGACACCCCACGGCACGAACGACAGCAGCCCACGAACGACCCCGTCCGCGTCGCGCGCGATCACCATCACGCACCGCGCGTCGGCCGGATCGCCGAGCCGCCCGAGCGCCATCGAGAACCCACGCTCGGTCCGCGCCCCACGCCATTTCTCGGCGAGATGCACATACTCCGTCAGAACCTGCGGAGACAGGTCACCGGCCCGGACGACTTCCGCGTGGTAGCCGGCTCGCTGGACCCGGGTGACCGCCTGCCGGACCGGCCGCATCGTCCGGCCCTCGAGCGTGAAGTCGGCGACGTCGATGATCGCCTCATCACCCATCGACAGCGCGCGCAGGCCGGCATCGACGTACGCGTGGGCGGCCTCCTCGCTCGCCGAGAGAACAGCCGGCGACCAGCCGTACGTACGTGCCTCGGCCAGCCAGCGTTGGATCGCGGCCGGCCAGGCGGCCGGATCACCCAGGGGATCACCACTGGCCAGGCTGACCCCGTTGACCACCCGGTAGGCGATCGCGGCGTCGTTGCCGGGGGCGAAGACGACCGCCTTGTCCCGGCGGGTGGCGAAGTACCCGAGGGAGTCCCGCTCGCCGTGCAGCAGGAGCAGGCGGCGTACCTCGAGCTCCTCGGGCTGGGTCAGGTAGCGGACCCGGCGGACCGAGCGGAGGAAGATCCAGAACGCGATCACCAGTGAGGCGGCCGAGATCGCGCCGACCGACAGCCCGATCCAGCCGTGGCCCTCGTGCCCGCCCATCTTGCTGCGGGACTGTCCGAGCGCGGCGATCACGGCCCAGCCGATCTTCTGCCGCTGACCGCTCAGCGTCCGCGGGAAGACCTGGGTCAGCGTGATGCTGACCGCGATCGAGATCAGCAGGCCGAGGACGAGCGCGCCGATCGCGAGCCGCCGGGTGCCCGGCGCGAGCCGGGCCGGGAAGGCGGCGCGGATGTTCCACAGCAGCACGATGATCGCGGCCACCACGATCACCTGGACGATGCCCCACTCGAGGTCCTGGACACTGGCCGGACCGAAGTCCCGGAGCAGTTCGGCGTCGTTGGGGTTCGCCAGCCGGACACTGGTGAACGCGATCCCCGCGATCTGCGCGAGCAGCCACAGCGCCTGGAAGACCCACAGCACCCAGAGCAGCGCCGCGCGCTTGCCCCGCAGCAGCGCGCTGCCGACGACGGCCAGGTAGACAGCGGAGAAGAACGTGTGCCCGGCCGGAATGCCGAAGAAGTCGAACGCCATGTCGACGCGTTTCACGTACGCCGGGGCGAAAACGTGCAGCGGGATCGCCACGAACGACCACACCGAGGCAACCACGACGACGCGGCCCACCCAGACCGCGGCGCGATGCTTCCACGCGGGGATCACTTCCTGCTGTTCCGGCCGCACCAAGCGATCATCCCACTTGTTCATCACGACTTCGGTCGACCTAGGTCTACCTCGACGGTATAGCTGACGCCACAGTCAATACTTTGGTTGACGTGCCAGGCTTGCCGGTGTGAGAGCCGCAGCCGTCGCCGTCCCGTATCGCCTGCTGCGCAACGTGATGATCGCCGCCGGCGTGCTCTACTGCAGCCTTCTGCTGGAGGCGGCGGCCGGATTCCCGCTGGACGTTCATCAGTCGTTTCTCAGCGAACTCGGCGCCCTGGACCAGGCCACCAGCCCGTACGCACGGGCGATGGATCTCGGTGCGGGCGCTCTGCTCTTGATCGCGGCGATCCTCGGCCGGGGCGCCGCCCGGCTGCACCGGGACCTGGCCGGCTTGCTGATCAGTGCGGCGGTTTTCGGCGCGGGCACGCTGTTCGACTCGTTCTCGCCGATGGACTGCGCTCCCTCTGTGAGCGCGGCGTGCCGGGCGGCTGAGGCCAACGGTCAGGCCGGCGCTGCGCTGGTACTGCATGAGGTCACTTCCACCGTGGCCGGTCTCGGCAGCATCGCCATCGGCATCTTCGCGGTGCTCGTCCTGCGCCGGCTCGGCTGGGGTGGTGTGTGGGACCGGGTGGTCGCCGTACTGGCTGCTGGAGTCGCGGTGACGCAGACGTGGCTCGGGATCGAGACCGGGGTCGAGGTGCTCACCGGCGACGATCTGCATGCGCCGGGCATCCTCCAGCGAGTCTCGGTGCTGCTGGTCTGCTTAATGTTGGCGACAGTGCTCCCTGGTCTCAGGCAGGCTTTCCCTCGTTGACGTCCTCCTCGCCGTGAGACGGCGGGGATTCCAGCCCATTTACGCGGAGGTAGTGAGTTGAGGTTCACGCTTCACCGCCGATGGGACTGCGTCGGCTCCACGCGCTGTCACGGCACGTCCTGCCGCGATGTTGATGGCTGCGTTCACGTCAGCGTTTGCGGTGTACCCGCAGGACCGGCACCGGAACGCGGCTTGGCTCTCGCGCGAATCCCGATCCACGGTCCCGCAGCACGAACACGTCTGCGAGGTGTAGGCGGCTCGGACTCGCTCGACGCGGCCCGCAGCCTTACTCAAGTCGCTCGACAAGCATCCCCCACCCTTGGGAGAGGATCCCCCGGTTCAGGCCGGCCTTGGCGCGCACGTTCCGCCCAGGATTCTCGACCGTACCCTTGGCGCTGCGGGTCATCTGGCGGATGCGGAGGTCTTCAACGCGGATTACGTCGAACCGGCGCGCGAGGGCGGTACTAATCTGCTCCACCCAGTCCTTGCGACGGTCCGCGGCCCGCGCCTTCAGTCTCGCGATATCGGCTTTGACCCTGGCGCGGCGGTTCGAGCCACGTTGTGCACGAGAGAACCTGCGTTGGAGGCGCAACAGCCGTCGCGCCTCCCCTGGCCGCAGTCCAGGGCACTGCATGAGCTCACCGGTCGACAAAGCGGCGGACACGGCGACCCCACGGTCCAGTCCGACAACCTCACCAGTGCCTGGACCGCGGATCGAGTCCGGGATGACGGCGAACACGATGTGCCAGCGGCCGGCGCGGTCGAGGGTGATCCGGTACGACTTCGCCTCCGGCGCTGCCCGGGAGAGACGAAACTTGACCCAACCCACTTTCGGAATCAGTACACGGGCCAATCGACGGCTGAGACGCTCCACTCGCCGAGCTTGCGGTCCGACGACCCGGAAACCCTCGTGCACACCGGCCTTGCGCCACGTCGGACGGTCATGCGTACCTGCAAAGAAGTTGGCCACTGCCTGATCGAAATCCCGCAAGGCTTGCTGCTGCACTGTCTGCGACCCGGCGCGCAACCATCCGTTGCCGGCTCGCGCCTCGGTCAACTGCCGAGCCTGCTCAATGTACCTCGGTGGGTAACTACGCCGACCCCGCGACCACATGGCCCACTGCTCAAGCGCGAGGTTCCACACGAACCGTGCGTGCCGGCACTGTCTCAGCAACGCAGATTCCTGCGCCGGTGTCGGGGTCAGACGGAAGCGGGTCATGCCCTCGACCCAATCACCCAGAACCGACAGTTCCAGCGCAAGCGCTGCGGGCCACTTGGAACTCCTCCCCACGCTGAAGGACGGGCTGACCTCCGGAGGCCTCGATGACCGTGATCTGGATCGTGCTGCCCGGCCTGGCCGAGACTCCCGAGGAGTTCGCCCGGGTCGTCGACCTGTTGCCGGGGGAGGACCTCCGCGTCATCGATCCCTGGCGTACGCCGATCACCTCCGACGTCGACGAGCTCCGGACGGCGACCGGCGTACCGGCGGAAGCGGAGATCGGTCTGGTCGGGCATTCGATCGGCGGGCTGGCGGCGTTGCGTTGGGCCCTGACCCGGCCGCTCGAGGTGACCAGGCTCGTGCTCGTCGACACCAGCCTGACCTCGGAGACCGGGTTGCGGTGGCTCTACCCGGGGACGCGTGGTGACCGGGCGGTGCGGGCGTTCCTGCGGTTCCTCGGGCGGATCGGCGGACCGCAGGTGCTCGGTCCGACGCTGCGGCGGCTGTTCGTCCGGATCGGCAGCGTGACCAATCACGACCTGTTGTCGAAGGCAACCGCCAGGGCCCGGTACGGCGCGGCGTCGTCCTGGCTGCTGTTCTGGGACGACCTGGCGAGCAGCTGGAAGCTGGCCGCCGAGGTCGCCAAACTGGTCGCCGCGCCGGTCAGTGCGGTCGCGCCGCCGGTACTGCTGGTCGCGACCGGCGGCAGCTCACGGTTCACCGCGGACCGCTGGCTCGCGGGCCAGCGACGACTGGCCGACCCGCTGCGCGGCACGGTCGAGGTGCTGCCGGACTCGGCCCACCTCGTCCACCTGGACCGACCGGACGCCATCGCCTCGGCCGTCCGGACGACTAGGTAGTGCTCGTCAGGGCGGGGGTCGGGAGCTTGCGCTGCCAGACCTCGTCGAGGGCCATCCGCATCGCACCGGTGACCACGGCGTCCTCAGCCAGGGCGGACAGCTCCAGCTTCGGGTGGTTGAGCGTCAGCAGCCGCAGCTGGTCCGAGATGGCGTCCAGCAGTACCGCACCCGCCCGGGCCACACCGCCACCGATCACCACAGCCGTCGGGTCCAGCACCAGTACGGCGGGGGCGAGAGCGCGGGCGAAGTCCCCGGCGACTCGCTGCACGACCGCCTGAGCCACCGGGTCGCGCTCTGCCGCGGCCGCGAACACATCGGCCGTGTCGAGCTGCTCTCCGCCCAGCTCGGCCAGACGGGACTGTGGGTTGTCCAGTGCGGCCTGGCGGCCGAGTGCTGCGATCGCCTCCGAGCCGACCGCGCGTTCCAGCGGGCCCCGGCTGTCCTCGGGGTTGATGACGTCGTCCGGGGCGGTGGCGATGAAGCCGATCTCACCTGCCGCTCCGGTGCCGCGGTGCAGGCGGCCGTCGATGACGATGCCGGCACCGAGCCGCTCACCCCACTGGACGGCCAGCAGCGTGCCCGTGCCGCCACGAGCGGCCGCGATGGCCAGCGCGGCCAGGTTGGCGTCGTTGTCGAGCATGACCGGGCAGTCGAGCAGCCCGCGGACATGCTTGATCAGGTCGACCGCGGACCAGCCCGGCACACTCGGGACCAGCTGGACCCGGCCGGTGTGCTCGTCCACGATGCCCGGGCTGGCGGCGACCGCGGCTGCGATGTCCTCGGCCGGCACTTCGGCCTCGGCGAGCGCCTCGGTGATCACCTCGCTGATGACCCCGAGCAGTTGCTGCGCGGTCCAGCCGGGACCGGAGCGCCGTACCAGGGCGAGCTTGCGGCCCGCGAGGTCGGAGACACCCACGGTCACTCGGTGCGGGCCGACGTCCAGGCCGAGCACCGGTGCCGCACGTCCGCGGAGTGAGACGCGGATGGCCGGGCGACCGAGTGAACGGTCGGCGGAGTCCGGGCCGTGCTGCTGCAGCCAGCCCGCGTCCAGCAGCTCGTCGACAGCCTGGGCGACGGTCGGTCTGGCCAGGCCAGTCCGTTCGACCAGTTCGGCGACGCGCAGCGGTGCGGGCGCGGACCGTCGTACCGCATCCAGGACCGCAGCCACGTTGATCCGCCGCAGCATCGTCGTACCGCCGCCGCCGACCGTTCCCTTGCTCATGTCCGACCCCTTGCCTGCCACCCGCCCAGTATAGATAGCGAGCGTTCATAAATTACGTGTGATCTTGTACCGCGCGGCGGGCGGTCGCCGATGCGTGAGTCGACAACTATCACCCTCCGGCCGCCCGATGTTCCAGCACACGCACCAGTGCCAAAAAAGGTCACTGCCACCGTCAGTCCTGGACCACCGTCCGGGCGAAACTGCTCAGCGCCTCCCGATCGGGTTGCTGCGTCTTGGTCATCAGGCTGGCCACGTGTTTCTCCACGGTCCGTGGCGAGATGTGCAGCCGGGACGCGATCGACTTGTTGCCGATCCGGTCCACGAGTAAGCGGCACACCTCGTACTCGCGGCTGGTGATACCGAGCTGCCGCAGGTTCGGGGGCACCTGCTCGATCCCACTCCGCCGCTGCGACACGGTCGCCCCGAGTTGCCGCAGCAGACTCCGGCACGCACTGGCCACAGGCTGGATGTCAGCGTTGTGGAAGTAGTCCTCGGCCTGCCGCAACCACGCCACCGGCTCACCCCACCCGTCCGCGTGCGCCGGCTCCGCCACCATCCGCAGCCCGAGGTAGCGCGCCAGGGGGTAGAGCGACGCGGTCTCCAGCGCCTCCGCCACCTTGTCGTTGGCTGCCTCCACCTGCCCGTCCCGCCCGAGCAGTACGGCGTGGGCGAACTGGACGAACTGCTTGTTCCATCGCATCCCACTGCCGGCCGTCGCAGTGACCGCCTCGAAGTGCGCCCAGCTGTTCCGGCCGGACAGTACGCCTAGTAACAGGCCCAGCCCGTTCTTGCCCGAGGTATGGAAGGTGGTCGGGTTCTGAGCGTCGTACGCGAGGGCCTGGGCCAGGTCGGAGTCGGCCAGCTCGCGGTTCTCCTCCAGGAGTGCGCAGAACGCGCGGGCCAGGCCGTAGGAGTACGGCAGCTCGTACGACGCGCGCTCGCCACCCCAGCTGGCGACTTCGGCGAGCGTCTGCTCCATGGCGGTCCGCCGGCCGCGGTGCGCCTCGAGAATCGCCTTGGTGGACAGGAAGTACGTCGCCGACCGGCCCATCCGCAGTCGCCGGGTGACCTCGAGGCACTCGTCGATGATCGCGGCGGCCTTGTCGTACTCGGCCCGCAGGATCGCCTGCTGGCCGAGGATCCCGTCGACCTCGTACACCAGCGGGATCGCGCCGATCCGCAACGCCTGTTGCCGGGCTCGCTCCAGCTCGAGGATGCTCCCGTTCGCCAGGCAGATCGTCCCGGCCTGGAAGATGTGCGAACACACCCGCTGGAACGTCATCCCGTGTTCCTCGGCGACCTGCCGGGCCCGATGGAAGTAGTCGATCGACTGATCGAGGTCGTGCTCGCGGGCTAGAATCCCCAGCAATTGCAGGGAGTCGCAGGCCACCGCGGGCAGCTTGGCGCGTTCGGCGGCCTCGGCCGCACGGGTCGCCAGCTCGGTCGCCGCCTTCAGTCGGCCGGGGCTCGAACGGGCCAGCTCGAGGTTGGCGGCGATCGCGTCGACCGGCGCGAGGTCGGCGTCACCCGCGTCGATGCCGAGCAGCGTCCGGGCGGTCGCGACCTGGGTCAGGGCGGCCGACCAGCGACCGGCCATGTGTTCGAGGTTGGCCAGCTGGACGTGGAGCGCGGCGACCTTGCGACTGTCCAGGTTGCGGTCGGCCAGCTCCTCGATCGTCGCGGCGTGGGCGGCGCTGGTCTCGAACTGTCCGGTCTCGCCCAGTGCGATCAGCAACGAACACAGCACCTCGGCCCGGCTGATGGTGTCCGGATCGCCTGCCAGCAAAGCGTTCGAGCGCTCCAGTAGATTCACCGCCGAGGCCATCGACCCTTCGTCGAAGGACCGTCGGCCGGCCATCGCGAACAGCCGTCCGGCCCGGGCCATGTCACCACCGGTCTCGGCAAGCTCCGCGACCATCGGACACCACTCACCGGGCAGACCCGGGTGCAGCTCCTCGATGGCGTCCGCGCACCGCCTCGCGAGGGTGGACCGCTCTGTCGGTGTCAGCCCAGCCAGCAAGGCGTCGGCGGTGAGGGGGTGGCGAAATGCATACCAGTCCGGCACCGGCTCGTCCGGTCCGACCAACTGCGCCGCCAGGCCGGCCCGCAGTGTGGCCAGCAGCAACCGTTCATCGGTCCCAGTGGCCTTGCGTACGACGCTCAGCGGAAAACGGTGGCCGATCACCGCGGCCAGCACGAGCAGGTCGCGTGACTGCGGTCCGAGCTGGTCGGTGCGGCTACTGATGCTCCGGACAACGGCCGCGGGCACATTCGTGTGCAGTCCGTCGACGACCTGCACATCTCCGTCGGCCTTGGACAGCTGTCCGGTCCGGCTGGCCTCCTGCAGCAATTCCTCAACGATAAAAGGGATTCCGGCGCTGTCACGCCACAGTCCGTCGACCAAAGCATCGGGCACGCCGCTGGGCGGCACCTCGAGGCAGCCCGCCGCCAGCTCGCCGACCTGGGTCCGGTCCAACGGCTGCAACTCGATCAGCTCGGCCGTGCCGCGCTGGACCGACAGCCTGGCGAGCTCGAGCGCCGCGCAGGTCTCCGAGCGCAGGGTCGCGACCAAAGCGATCGGCTGGTCATCCAGGTTGTCGAGCAGGTACTCGATCACTGCCAGTGTCTCGGGATCGGAGCCGTGCAGGTCCTCCAGGACTAGCAGGCATCCACGGTCCTTGGCGACCAACGCGAGTAGCCGCAGGACGGCCTCGCCGAGGACCACGGTCGAGGTCGCGGTGTCGTGCGCCGTACCGTCGTCCCACTCCGGGACCAGTCGGCCGAGCACTTGGCGGTAGGGGCCGAGCCCGTCCGCCGGGGGCATCTCGCCACGGCGGATGAGCGAGAGCAAAGCTTCGGTGAAAGGGCGGAACGCGACCATCGCACCGATGGCTCCGACCCGGCCGCGCAGGGTCGCCATCGCGTCGTCCAGGGCCTTGGTGGTGGCCACAGCGGCCAGCCGGCTCTTGCCGATGCCGGGTTCGCCGACGAGAAAGACCGCACCCCCTCGACCGCTTCGGGCCGCGGCCAGCAGGCGATGGAGATGATCGATCTCCTCGTCCCTGCCGACCACTGTGGGTGAACGGGTCTGCATGCTTGCCAACTCTAACGAGGGATCGTTGCCGCCGCAGCGAGTCAGCGAGGCCAGTCGGTCATTCCGGTGACCGACTGACCTCGCGGTTCAAGCGTTCGCTCGATCAGTTGACACTGATGGTCGGCCAGGTGCTGGCAACGTCGTTGCTGATGGCCGCGACCGCGAACGTGCTCATTCCCACGGTTCCGACCAGGGCCAATGCGCGAGCACCGATCTTGGTGCGCTTCGGCAACGTGATCGGGCCGAGCGGGTCGGTCGTGTCCGGGGTGGTGGACTGGACGTCGGGCTGTGCTGCGTGGTTCTGGGCGGTCATGCTCTTCCCCTGTCGCTGTGTGGGTTTCGGCGCAGTGGTGGGCGCTTCGACCCGGTGGATGGTTCGAGGAGCAGCACGGACGGAACGCGTTCGGTGAACGCCAGCCGGAGCAGGCCGTAGCCGATTCCCGCCAGACCGGTCAGCAGGCCTGGAGATGGAACCGCCCGCGGTGTCCCGCACTGTGGTCCGTACTGCTGTAGTGCTGCGAGCACCAGCCCGGCACGGCGTCGCCGTACTCCCTCAACGGCTGGATGATCGTGTTCGGTCAGCCACGCCAGTGGCTCGACCGCGCCGAGCTCGCCATGACACAGACTCAGGTCTGCGAGCACCGGACGTTCTGTTGCGGCCCTCAGGTAGGCGTCGAGGTCCGCGGGTACTCCGGCCGTCAGTCGGGCCAGTGCGGTCCCGGCGTCGCCCGAGCACCAGCCATGGCCGCTGGGCCGGTCCACCCGATCCAGATCGGCTGCCGTCCGCGCGGCATCCAGGTACTTGTCACCCGGTACGCCGTACTGGCCGAGAGACCACGCGATGCCTTGGTAGCCACGAGCGAAGCCGTAGTGCTGTGCGCCCCGGCCGTGACGTACGCCGAGTTCCACAGTGGTCACCAGTTCGTCGGCGTACCGCTGGGCCAGCCGGCTGGTGACCGGGAGACCCTCGATACCGCGCATGGCGGCGAGTCCGCCGGCCGCGCCCTCGGCGTACGTCGGGAACTCGGTGGGCTCCGGGATGAGCTGCTCGGTGAGCTCCAGGGACGCAGCCAGCCAGGTGGTGAGGTTGGAGTCGCCGAGCAGTGTGGACAGTCGGTTCAGGCCGTAGCTGATGCCACCGAGTCCATGGAAGCCAGGGCCGACCAGTTGCGCGGACTCCAGGTCCGTGGCCAGGGCCTCCAGCAACTGCGGGATCGGACGGATCGCATCGCGCGCGAGTTCGCAGTACTTCTGCGCTCCGGTGAGGACACCGACCTGTGCGAGGAAGAGCGCCGTACCGGTGTAGCCGTTGGAAAGGCCGGCACCCATTGGCCTGATGGCCCAGTGGTGGTCGTCGAGCAGTTCGAGACCGAGCCAGTTGGCCGCACCGCTGGGTTCGCTGATCACCTGCGCGACGATCTCGTCGGCGATGTCGGTCGCCGCGGCCAGCAGGCATTCGGGGTCCGCCTCGGTGGCACCGAGTCCGGGCCTGCTCGCTGCGGTGGTGTGCACGACCGGCTCCGGACGGGTGGCGAGCGATGCGGAGATCATCCACTTCTGCCGATGCTCGTCGATGTCGCCGAGGCTCTTGATCTTCGCCTCGACCGCGGCCAGACCTTCCGTGACCAGGACGTCGGGGATGCGGGTGCCGTCGGAGGACCAGACGTCACGGCTGTCCGGGCGAGCAGTGAAGAGCGGTACGTCGCCCGCCCACAGGTCGGCCAGCTCGTATGGCACCACTTGGCGCAGCGACTCGTCGGCGTCCCACAACAGGTCGAGCAATTCACTGCGACCGGCTGCGTCGCGCAGTGCGTCGGGATGCGTCGACTCGTCGAGGAGACCTGTGTAGAGACTGGTGTTCCGCGGTACGAACCTGATCTGGTCCGCGGCGCACCGGGTCACCATGCCATCCGGTCCGATCAGCTCGTCGCGATGCCAGGCGATCGCCTCGTACGCGGCCCGGAACCCTGTGAGCACAGCGTTCTCGTGGTCTCGCGGTTCGATGACGGCGCCGTCGAGCAACGGTCGGTTGGCGCCGCTCTGCGTCCGGCCGGGACGCCTGACCAGGTGCATCGAGTCCAAGCCGGCGTCGGCCCAGTCGACCACGTCCATGGGCGTGGTCTCATCCGCGTCACCGCCCAGCCCGGACATATCCGCCACGCCATGTTCGCCGCTGACCAACAGTGGCAACAGCGCAGTGCGGTAGACCGAGCTCAGGAGCGCGCGATGCGCGGGGTCGCGACTGAGCGAGCCCACCGGAGTGTGACTGGGATGGAACAGCGTCTCCACATCCACGAGGACCGGCTGATCGCCGACTGCGATCAGGTTCTCGTAGTGCATGTCAGTGCCGTCGAGCACGTACAGCAGTGCCAGGAGAGCGCCCTGCCGGTGGTAGAAGCGCCGTACGCCGGCCAGATCCTCACAGGGCCCGTGTACGACGTACTCCAGCCAGCCATAGCCCTCGCGGGTCAGCTGGTCGACCGTGCGGATGTCCAGACCGGTCTTGTCGTTCAGCCAGTGGACGAACTCGTTGAAGTGCCGGTGCAGGTCGAGCGACCGGGGTTTGTAGACGAGTCGCCGCCCGTCCGCGAAGGTGAGGGTCGCCGTGCATCGCCCACCACGGTGCGGATCGCCACCGGGCGCGATGGCGGTCAGCGCGCCGGGATCACGGCCGTCCAGCAGCCCGGTGACGAGCGACTCACGGTCCGCGGCGAGTCGTGCGAGTAGTTCGAGGTGACCCTCGACTCCCTGCCGGCACGACTCGCCCAGGACCCGGGCCAGCACCGGGTAAGCGGCCAGGAACCCCGCCAGCTCGCTCCCTCCGACGAGCCGGTGGGTGAAGTCCAGGAAACGTTCGGCCGGGGTGTCACCGGCCAGCTCACCGCGGTCCCGGGCGCGGGCGAGCTCGAGCACCAGCGTCCGCGCGGCCAGCTTCACCAGCCGCAGCCCGAGCCGCTGCAGGAACTGCTCGGTCAGGACACCGGTGTGGCCGGCGGCGGCGAGATCGCGACGGGCGGCGGCGAGCAGGGGCTCAAGGCAACGCATAAGCGCCTGCCGCCAGTCGGACCCACCCGTTGCCTCTGCCGCCCCACCTGATGTGTGGCCGCCGATGACACCGGTCCCTGCAGGGCCTCGACCGGCGGCAGGCGCGCTCGGTGGGAGGGACGTACTGCGCTCCACGTACTCGGCCCAGGCCGGTGCTGACTGGGTCAGCTCCTGCGGGCGCATGCCCGCGGACCACCAGTAGTTCCTCTGGCTGGTCCGGGTCCGCCCGGCGGTCGCTGAGTTGAGCACGCGGACAGGCTGCCATCGGCGGATGGGTCCGGGCATGGGTAAGCAGCCCCCATATTTGTGCTGGGAGCGGGTGACAACGGTGGCCGGACCCGGCCAGGCGGTGCCTGCCGCGGGGTGACGACTGGGGGTTGACCACCCCGCGGCAGCAGCTCCCGGCCGAGCGGCCTCTGGTGGAAGGCCGTCCGGCTCAGGTCGGGAACGTCAGCGTCCCCAGCTCGGTAGGTGCACTCGTCGTCGGCCTCCTCTGTCCCGCGATTCCCGAAACGAACGCCGGGAACAATGCCCCACGGACCAGGGCCGGACAAGGGCTCCGAACCCCCATTTTCGAGCCGTTGGACGACCGCGGGCAGATGGGTGTCCGACGGCGGGAACTTGGGGGCTGTACACCCATGTGTGACCGTGCGGACACTGCCACGGTGAGCACGTGCATTCCCCTGTCGCTCCTGGACTGCCCGTCTCAGCTCACTCGGTGCTGGACGTCGTTCCGCAGCTGCCCGGTCAGTCGGCTGCGGCCGCGCTCCGGGAGACCTCGGAGGTGGCACAGGCCGCCGACGACCTCGGGTACCGCCGGTTCTGGGTGGGGGAGCAACACGGCGTCCGAGGCGTCGGCGGCGCGGTACCGGCCGTACTCGCAGCGATCCTGGCCGCGCGGACCGACCGGATCCGGCTGGGCGCCGGCGGTGTGCTCCTGACCAACCACCAGCCGCTCGTGGTCGCAGAGCAGTTCGCCGCGCTGGCAGCGGCGTACCCGAGCCGGATCGACCTCGGCGTGGGTCAGCAGTTCGGCATGGCACCCAGTACGGCGGCCGCACTCGGCGGTGCCGCTCGGGACGCGTTCCCGCAGCGGCTGGACGAGCTGTGCGGATTCCTTCGGGACGGACTGCCCGGCCGAGCACCTGTCGGCGACGTACGGCTCGCACTGGCCGGACTGCCGCCACCGGTGTTCGTACTGGCTGATCAGCCGGGTGCTGCCGTGACTGCCGCCGTACGTGGGTTGCCTGTGTTCCTTGCGCATCACTCCGCGTCCGCGGTGACGGCCGCGGCGTTGACGGCGTACCGGGATCACTTCGAGCCGACCGGTACCACGGTGAAGCCGTACGTCGCTCTCACGGTCGGTGTGGTCGCGGCCGACTCGGAGGAGGAGGCGATCATCCGGTTCGCCGAGTACGTGCGAGTGAAGACGCGCCTTGGTACGGCGGGACCGCGAGCGACACCCGCTGAGTTGATGATGCTCCTGGAGCAACCATTGACCGGACGAGAGCGCGGACGAGCCGAACGGATGCTGGACGACTCCGGCACCATCGTGGGCTCCCGGGCGACCGTGGTGTCCGAACTCGGTGAACTGGTGGCCGACACCGCCGCCGACGAGATCATGCTGGTCCCGCTCGCCTTCGACGGCCTGGTCCGATCCGCCATCCTGCGCACCATCGCCGCCGGCCTGACCCGCATGGTCCGCACCATCCCCAGGCACGCTCCACCCCTGATAGCCACGGCTTAGGCCGTGGCTGATGGTCCCGCGCCACGGCCTAGTCTGGGTAGAGCCGACTAGCGAAAGGCAGGCCCATGTCAGGGGAGCGGGAAGTCGTCGAGGCGTGTCCGACCGAGCTGTTCATCGGGGGTAAGTGGGTAGCGGCCGAGGGAGGCAAGACTCTCGCGGTCGAGGACCCGGCCACCGGTACGACGATCTGCGACGTGGCCGATGCCAGTCCGGCCGACGGCAAGGCCGCGCTGGACGCAGCGGTGGCAGCGCAGGCGGACTGGGCCGCCACCCCGCCCCGCGAGCGTGGCGAGATCCTGCGCCGGACCTACGAGCTGATGACCGAGCGGGCCGACGAGCTCGCGCTGCTGATGACGCTGGAGATGGGCAAGCCGGTTGCGGAGTCCAAGGGCGAGATCGCCTACGCGTCCGAGTTCTTCCGCTGGTTCGCCGAAGAGGCGGTCCGGATCGACGGCGGCTACCAGGTCGCGCCGAACGGCAAGGGCCGCTTCCTGGTGATGCGGCAGCCGGTCGGCCCGTGCCTGCTGATCACGCCGTGGAACTTCCCGGCCGCGATGGGTGCTCGCAAGATCGGTCCCGCCGTCGCCGCGGGCTGCACCATGGTGATCAAGCCGGCCTCCCAGACGCCGCTGTCGATGCTCAAGCTGGCCGAGCTGATGACCGAGGCCGGACTGCCGGCCGGTGTGCTCAACGTGATCACCACGCACGACTCGGGTGGCGTGATGGAGCCGCTGATCCGCGACGGCCGAGCGCGCAAGCTGTCCTTCACCGGCTCGACCGAGGTCGGCCGGAAGCTGATCGAGCAGGCCGCCGAGCAGGTGCTGCGGACGAGCATGGAGCTGGGCGGCAACGCGCCGCTGCTGGTGTTCGCCGACGCCGACCTGGACAAGGCGGTCGACGGCGCGATGCTGGCCAAGATGCGCAACGGCGGCGAGGCCTGTACGGCGGCCAACCGGATCTACGTGCAGGCGCCGGTGATGGCGGAGTTCGCGGCCCGGCTGACCGAGCGGATGGCCGCGCTGACGGTCGGCCGCGGGACGGAGGACGGTGTCGACGTCGGCCCGTTGATCGACGCGACGCAGCGGGACAAGGTGCGAGAGCTCGTCGACGACGCGGTCGACCAGGGCGCCCGGGCGCTGACCGGCGGGTCGATTGCCGAGGGCAACGGGTACTTCTACCCGCCGACGGTGCTCGCCGACGTTCCGAAGAGTGCGCGCCTGCAGAAGGAGGAGATCTTTGGCCCGGTCGCGCCGCTGACCGCCTTCGAGACCGAGGACGAGGCGGTCCGGATGGCGAACGATACGGAGTTCGGCCTGGTCTCGTACCTGTTCACCAACGACCTGACCCGCGCGCTCCGGGTCTCCGAAAAGCTCGAGACCGGGATGATCGGACTCAACCAAGGCATCGTCTCCAACCCGGCAGCACCTTTCGGCGGCGTCAAGCAATCCGGCCTGGGACGTGAGGGCGGCACGGTCGGCATCGACGAGTACCTGGACATCAAGTACGTCGCCATCAACGTCGACTGATGATTCATCCAGCCAGTAACTGCGTGACGGTCACAAGCTCGTAGCCACAGGCCCGAAGCGCCTTCACGATCGGGCCTACGGCTTCGGCGGTGTACGGCGCGTTGTCGCCGCCGTGCATGTGGAGGACGACGATCGAGCCGTTGCGGACATTGGACAGCACCTGCTTGACGATCGGGGCGGACGACTTCGCGAAGCCGTCCGCGCCCGGTACGTCGAGGCCGACCGCGGTCACTCCGGCCGGCGCCAGCTCATGCAGTGCGGTCCCGTCGTAACACCCGCCGGGGAACCGGAACCACCTGGTCGCGTGCGGGTCCAACTGATCCAGCTGTACGACGGCCCGCCGTACATCCGCCAGCATGTCCTCGCGGGGAACCGTGCCGAGCGTGTAGCAGTGCTTGGTGAAACCGCGGTGGTCGTAGGTGTGCGTACCGAGCTCGAACAACGGATCGGCGGCCAGCTCTCGGGTGACGTCCGGATACTGCTCCATCCACATGCCGGTGAGGAACATCGTCGCCGGCACGTGCATGGCGCGCAGTTCGTCGATCAAAGCCTTGTTGTAGTAGGAGTGCACCTTCCCACTCAGCAAGCGGCGTCGCATGAGTGCGGTGAGGTCGGCGTCGAACGTCAACGCCACTCTCGGCTTGTCACGGGGGCCATGCTGAACCACCGGCATGAGGTTGGCCTGGTGTGACTCTCCAGGGTGCCGCGCTGGCGCAGTCGTTGGGTTCACCGAGGTCCGCAGGACGGTCGGCGCACTACTGGGCCTTGGTGAGGCGGTCACCACACCAGTTGACGGCTCTGTGTCGCTACAGCCAGCAGCTACCAGAATTAACCCAGCCAGCACCGCGATCGGCTTCCCCCAGTGAAGTCGCACGATTGGCCAGTATGCCTGCCGCCCGGTCTACTCCACGGTCAGGGTCAGCCGCTGGATGCCCCAGTTGTCGGCGGCCGGGCCCGGCGGGAACCAGACGTCCACGATGTCGTCCTTGATCCAGCTGCCGATGTCAGCGGCGTAGCAGTGACCGTAGCCGGGCACCCACAGCCGGGTGCCCCACGGAATGATGCGCGCGTCCACGGCACAGATACCGGTGCCGGCGTTGTACCCGAGTGCCGTCTGGGCGACGTCGTTGTACGCCGACACCCGGTAGTTCAGCGTGGTCCCGGGAGCCGGCGTGAACGCGGCCAGCCGGTTGGACGAGTTCAGCCGGTACGACGTGGTGATCTGACCGATCGACGACGCCGCGGTGTCTTCCGCGGACATCGCGTAGACCTGGTAGTGCGCGCCGGCGCACGGGCTCGCATCCGTTACCTGCAAGGTGGTCTGGCCCCAGTCGCTGATCCACTGCAGCGCCTGACCGTTCTTGAACGCGCGATACGCCTTCGCACCGGCCACCCGGTTGAACGTGAACGTCACCTTCCCGTCCGCGCCGAGCCCACCGTTGATCCCGCTCGGCGCGGGCAGTCGTCCGCTGACGTCGTACGGCGGTGCGGTCGTCCCGTCGCCGTGTCCGCCGGAGATCGGCCGGTCGGGGATCGGTCCGCTGTAGAAGTGCTGACAGGCCGGCAACGCCGCCGAAGCGGTCGCCGGTGCGACGAGAAGGGCGGCGAAGCTGACCAGAACAATGCTCAGAGCACGCAATCGAGGCATAACGACAAGACCTCCAAGGTGGGGCGGGACCATGAGGTTCACCCTCAAGTAGTGGTCCCGCCCCTCACTTAGTCAAGGTCTCGACGTAATTCAGTTCACCAGCTCGTTCGCCGACCGCAGCACCGGTACGCCGACCTGCTCCGGAGCCGCGGCGCCCGTCACGCGGAACGTGTGGCTCTCGCCTGCGGACAACGTGACCAGACACGAGTCCACCCGCGCGGCCGGATCCAGCCGGTCCGGGAACAGCGCCAGATCCTTCGCCAGCGCGGTCGCGGTGACGGCCACGTCGTACCCGTCTTCCGTCGGAGTGACCGCGGCCGTGTACGCGTCGCCGGCCAGCCGCAGTGCCGTGTCCTCGGCGAAGTACCAGTACGCCGTACTGCCGTCGGCGCCGCGCACCTCGAGGTACTCGCGAGCTGGGTCGCCCGCCTTGGCCACCGACTCGGGAAGTGAGCTGAGCACGGCCGACCGTGGCGCGACCTCCAGAACGAAGGTTTCGCGGGCGAGCGCCTCACCACCGTGACCGGTCGACCGCCGTGTAACGGTCACCTCGCCGGTCCACGCCGAGTCGGTGTCGTTGTGCGCGGCAACGACCAGCTCGTTCTCCCGCGGCTGCACGGTCAGCAGGCGATCGGCGTACACGCGCTTCAGTGCGAACCACAACGGCTTGCGGATCCCGTGGCCGTCGACCGCGGCCCACGAAACCACCGGCCAGTTGTCGTTCAGCTGCCATACCACCGCACCGGTGTTCAACGGGAACAGGCTGCGGAAGTGCTCGATGCCGTAGATGATCGCCCGGGCCTGGTTCAACTGGGTCGTCCAGTGCCAGTCATCGATGTCTTTCCACCGCGGCAGGTGATCCCCGAGCCCACGCTCCAGCTTGAGGTTTCCCTCGAACGCCTTCTGGTGCACGAGCATCTGCTCGCCGTACGGATCCAGCGGCGAGTCATGCACCACGGAGACCAGCGTCGACCAGGCCGGCGGCCCCTGGAACCCGAACTCCGACACGAACCGCGGCTTGTACTTGCGATAGGTCGTGTAGTCCACCTGGTTCCACACGTCCCAGATGTGCATGGTCCCGTGGCGCTCGTCGTTCGGGTGGATGAAGTGGTCGTAGGAGTACGGGCTACCCGGAGAGTACGGCGTCCGCGGATCGAGTTCGGCCACCACGCGCGGCAGCAGGTCGAAGTAGTACCCCTCACCCCACGCGCGTCCGGCCAGCGGCACCCGCCAGCTCCACTCGACGTACCCCCAGATGTTCTCGTTGTTGCCGTTCCACACCGCGAGGCTCGCGTGCTTGCTCAGCCGCGTGACCGCCTCCCGCGCCTCGGCCTCCACCTCACTGCGCAGGGGCTCGTCCTCCGAGTACGCCGCACACGCGAAGAGGAAGTCCTGCCAGACAAGGATTCCGAGCTCGTCGCAGATGTCGTAGAAGGCTTCGCTCTCGTAGATTCCGCCGCCCCAGACGCGCAGCAGGTTCATCCCCGCGTCGACCGCGTCCTGAATGCTGGTGCGGTAGGTGTCCGGGCTCAGCCGGGTCACGAACGCGTCGTCCGGGATCCAGTTGGCGCCGCGCACATAGATCGGCTTGTCGTTCACCGACAGGACGAACGGCGTCCCGTCGTTGTCCGGTGCAACGTTCATCGAGATGGTTCGGAACCCGACCCGACCCGACCAGCCGTCCTGGTCGATCAGCGTGACAACCACGTCGTACAAGGGCTGTTCGCCGTGTCCGCGCGGCCACCACAGGTTCACTGCGTCGACCGTCGAGACGAGTTCGACGCTCTCGGTGCCAGCGGCAACTGTCGCCGTCTGCTGCGTACCACCGACCTCGACCGTGACCGTCGCGTCGGCGCTCGCGTCGGCCCACGCGAGCGTGACGTGAGTGGTCAGGACGCCCTGATCGCCATCGACACCGGCCAGCGGCCGGACCGTGTCGATGCGTACGCCGGACCACGACTCGATCCGGATCGGTCGCCAGATACCGACGGTCGCGACGTCGGGTCCCCAGTCCCAGCCGAAGTTCGACGCCATCTTCCGCAACTCGTTGTACGGATGGAGGTTCGTGTGCGGCCAGTCGCCGACCTTCGCCCGGATCGCCTCGGCCTCGGTCACCGGACCGGCGAACTCGATCACCAGCTCGTTGTCACCGGCAACCAAGACGTCGGTGACGTCGAACCGGTACGAGCGGTGCTGGTTCGCGGTCCGGGCGATCTCGCGGCCGTTCAGCGTTACCGTGGCGACCGTGTCGAGGCCTTCGGCCACCAGTTCCTGACGGGTGTTGCCGTCCGGAGCCCAGCTGAACTCGGTCCGGTAGCGCCACGACGTACGCCCGATCCACGCCAGCGCGGACTCGTTGTCACCGTCGAACGGATCCGGGATCTCGCCGGCCGCGAGCAGATCGGTGTGCACCTCACCGGGCACGGTGGCGGCGATCGACTTCCCGATCACACCGTCCGGCGTGGGACCCTGCACCGCGGTGACGGTCCACGCGGAGCCGCCGTCGGTGGTCAGCGGGACGAGATTTGGGGTTGTCACAGGCGTCTCCAAATGAACCGGTTTAGTTGAAGCGCACTGCTCCGCGCAGGAACGAGGAACAGTGATGTCAGTCTTCCAGCACGACCCGGCGCCACAGGTCCGCGATCGCGCGATGCCCTGTGGCGGAAGGGTGCACCCCGTCACCGGCCAGCGTGGCCGCGCCGGCGGTCGAGGCCTGCCGGTTCAGCTCGGCATCGGCCGGCACCAGGATGGCGCCGTACTCGACGGCCAGCTTCCGGACCACCTCGAGCTTCGGGTCGAGGTCCTCGCGCCACTCCTCCTGCCCGGCCTTGACCGGCAGCAGGAACGGCTCGATCAGTACGACCGGACAGGTGAGCGGATCGAGCATCGCCCGGCAGGACGTCTCGAAGGACTCGGCCGTCGTCGGGTCGTTCTCGTCGTACCGCCGCCAGGTGTCGTTGATCCCGATCAGGATCGACACCACCGACGGCTCGTGGGCGAGCACGTCCGTGGACCACCGGCCGGCCAGATCGGCTGCCCGGTTGCCACTGATGCCGACATTGACGATCCGCGGCCGGCGCGGGCCGAGGTCGTCGTACAGATTGCGCACGTAGCCGTCGCCGAGCCCGTCGGGGTCCGTACGACGGCCGCAGTCGGTGACCGAATCCCCGGCGAACACCACGGTTCGCCGGGGATCGAGGAGCATCGTGGTCACAGAGTGGCCGCGGTGACGTCCCAGTCGTCCGGCAGGATCGCCGCGACCTCGACCGTACTGGTCACGTCGACGAACGCGCCGGTGTCGATCGACTCGGTGATGGACGACATCACGTCGACGATGTGGAACGCCAGCGCCCCGGTGGCCCGGTGCGGCCGGTCGGCCCGGATCGCCCGCGCCATCTCCAGTACGCCGGTGCCACGCTGAGCCACCGCCTTGGTCTCGGCGATGGTCTCCCACTCGTCGGCACCCCGGCGGCGGATCTTGATCTCACCGTCGAACCCGTTCGGGTCCGGCACGGCCAGCGTCGCGTCGGAGCCGGTGATCTCGACGAACCCGCCCCGCGACAGCGGCGAGTCGAAGCTGAAGATGCTCTGCGACGACTGCCCCGACTCGAACCGCGCGATCGTGCTGACGTGGGTCGGCACGGTCACGTCGAAGTCGGTGCCCGCCAGCGGACCCGACCCGATCGTGCGCTTCTCCCGCGACTTCGAGCCGAGCCCGGCGACCGCGGCGACCGGACCGAACAGCTGCACCAGCGTGGTCAGGTAGTACGGGCCGATGTCCCACAGCGGACCCGCACCCTCCTGGAACAGGAACGCCGGGTTCGGGTGCCAGGACTCCGGGCCGGGCGACTGCATCAGGGTGAGCGCGGTCAGCGGCGCACCGATGTCACCGCGCTCGATGATGCGACGCGACTCCTGCAGGCCCGGACCCAGGATGGTGTCGGGTGCGCAGCCCAGCCGCACGCCCGCGTCCTGGGCCGTCGACAGCAGCTTCAGGCCGCTGTCCTGGTCCAGCGAGAACGGCTTCTCGCTCCACACATGCTTGCCTGCGGCAACCGCTGCCAGGGCCACCTCGACGTGCGCGACCGGGATGGTCAGGTTGACCACGATCTCGACGTCGGGGTTGTTCAGCACCGCGTCGGGACCCCCGTGGGTCTCGATGCCGTACTGCTCGGCCTTCTCCTTCGCCGCCTCCGGCCGGAGGTCGCCGATCGCGACCACCTTCAGATCGGGGAAGCTCTGCATGCTCTTGATGTAGGCGTCGGAGATCACTCCGGCGCCGATCACACCAACGCCGACTGCGGTCATTCGGGCGCTCCCTCACCGGTGAGGAAGGTGTAGCTGCCCTCGACCGCGTCGAAGATCTCGCCGGTGAAGTCGTCGAGCTCGACGACCCGCAGCGCGTTCGGTGCGGCCGCCAGAATGTCCCGCACCGCGATCACGCCGGCGCCGACCGCGACCTGGGCCTTGTTGTCCAGGGTCCCGTCGCCGTCCTTGACGTGGATCGCCTTCACCCGGTCGCCGAACTTGCCGAGCAGTGCCGGTACGTCGGCACCGCCGACGGCGGCCCAGTAGGTGTCCACCTCGAGGATCACGTCGTCGGACAGGTTGTCCGCCAGGATCTCCAGCGCGTGCACGCCGCCGATCTTCGACTCGAGCTCGAACTGGTGGTTGTGGTACCCGACCGTGATGCCGTGGTCGGCGGCCTCGATGGCGGCCTTGTTCAGCCCGTCGGCGATGACCTTGATGTCGTCGGCCGACTGCCAGCGCGCGGGGTCGGTGTGCGGGTCGATCACCGTGGTGATGCCGAGCCGCTGCGCGGCGGCGTAGATCGGGGCGCTGTCCTCACGGAGCAGGCCGGCGTGGGTGGTGGGAGCCGAGAGTCCGTGCTTGGGCAGCGCCTCGGCGAGACGGTCCGCGAAGGCGGTGACACCGAAGGGCTCGACCTTCGTGTAGCCGATCTGCGCGATGCGGGCCAGGGTGGCGTCGAAGTCCTCTTCGAGCTTGCCCCGGACCGTGTACAACTGGAGGGACAGGTTGTCCACTGCGACCATGGTTTCTCCTCGTCGCCGACGCCTCGCCCGCTGCCCTGGGGTTCACGCCGACTGATAAGCCGAACCGGTTAAGTAACGACGGCAACGGTATCCCACCCGCCCCCGCCCACACCACCCTCCGCCCAACCACTGGGCGGTCACCAGCCACATTTCGCGGCAGGCTGAAGTTCTGATCAAGCGGTTACTCTGTGCGCTTGAATGCTGACACGGCGTAGAAATCGGCGCACACTGGAGGATTCCGGACCGACCGTCGGCGGTCCGGCTGCCCGTGAGGAGTCCGTTGTGTCCCGAGTGACCATCAAAGAGATCGCCCGCCGGTGCGGGGTCTCCCAAGGCGCGTGTCGTACGCGCTGAACAATCAGCCCGGCGTTTCCGAAGCCACCCGGGCCAGGGTCCTGAAGGTGGCCGCGGAACTCGAGTGGGTGCCCAACCGCGCAGCCCGGCAGTTGTCCGCGGAGCGCCGGGTGGACGGCGTGATCGTGGTCGACCCGCGGGTGGCCGACCCGCGCATCCCGCTGCTGCGGAAGCTGGGCCTGCCGGCCGTGCTGGTCGGCGATCCGGCACTCGCCGACGGGATGCCGTGCGTGTGGACCGACGGTACGGCGGCGATGAACGCGGCACTCGATCTGATGGCGGTTGCCGGCCTGTCCGTCGTCCAGGGACAAGGTCTGCATACGCCGGCCGACGTCACGCTCGTCGCCTGGGACGACTCAACCCTGTGCCGGATCACCCACCCGACGCTGACCGCCCTGAGCCACAACATCGTCGGCTACCGCGCCGAGGTAACCCGCCGCCTCCTAGATCTCCTCGACGGAGCCACCCCCCAGGCGCACCTCTACTCCACCCCCCTCCTCATCATCCGAGACGCCTCAGGACCGCCTGCCTAACAGGCTGTCACCGTGACTGGGACGCCGTTGACTGCGGCTGTGCCTCCGACGGGGTCGGTGAGGTCGGCGTCGGTGATGTCGTTCGCGCTGGGGCCGGCTACCTGGTTGGCGACGGTGAGGCGGGCGCCGGGGCGGTTGTGGCCGAAGCCGTGCGGGAGGCTGACCACGCCCGGCATCATGTCGTTGCTTGCGGCAACCTCCACCGCGACCGAGCCGGCCGTCGACGTCACCGTGACCAGTTGCCCGTCGGTCAGGTCGCGTTTGGCCAGGTCTTCCGGGTTCATCAGGAGCTGATGCCGCGGCTTGCCCTTCACCAGCCGGGCCGAGTTGTGCATCCACGAATTGTTGTTCCGCAGATGCCGCCGCCCGATCAGCAGCAACTCGCCGTCGTTCCCGGTCGCCAGCGCGTCCAGCCGCGGCAGATCGTCCAGGATCATCCGCTGGGCCAGATCGATCCGCTTGGATTTGTGATGCAGAGCCCCGGGCAACGCGGGCTGCAGCGGCCCGAGGTCGATCCCACCCGGCGACTTCCGCAGTTTCGCCAGCGACAGCCGGTACGGTCCGATCCGCAGTCCGAGGTCGACGATCCGCCGCGGCGACATCCGCAGCCGCGCCGTGGCCTCGATCCGCCGCCGGCTCCACGACGTACGCCGTACGAAAGCCAGCCCGAGGTCGCGGAAGATCTCCCAATCGTGCCGCGCCTCGGCGGGCTTCGGCAGTACGGCGTCGTTCCAGCGCGCGGTGTTGCGTACGGCGAGTTGGTGGAAGATCACGTCGTAGTGGTCGCGCTCGAGCGGTGGCGCGGGCGGCAGGATCACGTCCGCGTGCCGAGTGGTCTCGTTGATGTACGGATCGACCGCGACCATGAAGTCGAGCGTGTCCAGGGCCTCGTCGAGCTTGCGGCCGTTCGGCGTGGACAGCACCGGGTTGCCGGCCACCGTCACCATCGCGCGGATCCGCCCGTCACCCGGCGTCAGGATCTCCTCGGCCATCGTCGACACCGGCAGCTCACCGCCGAACTCGGGCAGCCCGCGGACCCGGCTCGACCACACCCCGAGATGTCCGCGCCCGAGACCGAGCAAGGCGTTCACGGCCGGCCGCGGGAACATCGTCCCGCCGGGCCGGTCGAGGTTGCCGGTGATGATGTTGAGCACCTGGATCGCCCACTGGCAGACCGCGCCGAACTGCTGCGTCGACACCCCGACCCGCCCGTAGACGGCGGCTCGGTCGGAGGTCGCGAACTCATCGGCGATCCGCCGGATCACGTCCGCGCCGATCCCCGTGATCCCGGCCGCGCGTTCGGCCGTCCAGGACTCGACCGCGGACTCGACGGCTTCGAAACCGTCGACGTACGCCGCCGGCCGCGCGTGCCCGTCCTCGGTCACCTGATGGATCAGCGCGAGCAGAAAGGCAGCGTCGGTGCCCGGCCGAACGAAGTGGTGCTCATCGGCGACCGCCGCGGTCTCGGTCCGGCGCGGGTCGATGACGACGACCTTGCCGCCGCGCTTCCGCAGCTCCTTGAGCCGCCGACCGAACCCGGGCGCGGTCATCATGCTGCCGTTCGACGCGAGCGGGTTGGCGCCGAGCATCAGCAGGTACGACGTCCGGTCGATATCCGGTACGGCGACCATCAGCTGATGCCCGTAGAGCAGGTACGACGCCAGCATGTGCGGAAGCTGGTCGATCGAGGTCGCGCTGAACCGGTTCCGCGTCCGGAGCTGCCGCATCATCGTCGGCAGGTGGGTGAGCGCGCCGAGACTGTGCACGTTCGGGTTGCCGAGGTAGACGCCGACCGCGTTCCGGCCGTACTCCTTCTGGATGCCGGTGAGCTTGTCGACCACGAGCTCGTACGCCGCCGCCCATCCGATCTCCTGCCATCCGTCGGGCGTCCGTCGTACCGGCGTGGTCAGGCGGTCGGGGTCGTCCTGGAGGTCACGCAGCGCGACCGCCTTCGGGCAGATGTGACCGCGGGAGAGCGGGTCCGACTCGTCGCCGCGAATGTCGATCACCCGGCCGTCGTCGACGGTCACGAGCACACCGCAGATCGCTTCACACAGGTTGCACGAGGTCCGCCGTACTGTGGTCGCCATCCAGCCAAACTACCCTCGGGTAGCCCCGCTCGCCATTACTCGAAGCGGGCCTCGTCGAGGCGTCCGAGGATGGCGTCGACCGTCTCACCGGGGGACAGGTCGGAGTTGTCGAGCCAGAGTCCGCGGCGCGGACTGAACGCGTGCAGCTCGTAGTCGAGCTCGTCGACCAGATGGTGGGCCCCGCCGAGCCTTCCGGAGATCACCTCGGGCCGCGGCGTCAGTACGACGAGGTAGCGCGGGCGGGTCCGGATCCCGTCGAGGAACTCTCTGAGCAGTTCGCCGATCACCACGTCTTCGAGAACCACGGTGAAGCCGGCGTCGGCGTACCCGTCGGCGACTGTGCAGGCCAGCCGGTAGCGGAGCTGGAGCTGACGCTGGGCCTCGGCCATGTCGTCGCGCATGGAGGCCTGACCGCTGACGATCATCCGGCGGAAAACATCGCCGCGAAGATGGACGCCGTACTGGAATCTCTCGGCCAGCACTTGGGAAACCGTCGACTTCCCGGCCGCCATGATTCCACTGACGACGATCACCCCCTCGGATTCCATGCTGGTGATCGTGCCACGCGGCGCGGGGTTTTAGTCAGGTCTCCTCGAATCTTGTCTGTAACTGGACAGAAAACCTTGGTGAGCAAGGGTTTTCAGGCCAGGAGCGACTCGATGTGGTGCCGGAGAAGCTGCCGGACCCGGGCCGGGGTGGTGCGGTCGGGCTGGATCGTCGCGTGCAGGGAGAGACCGTCGATCACGGCATGCAAGCGCTCGACCTCGCGGCGTAGATCGAGACCGTCCCGCAAGGTCCCGGACTGCGCGAGTGCCTGCAGCAGTGACTCGCACAGTTGACGCAGTCCGTTGTGCACTTTGTCGACGTGTTCGTGCAGGGTGCCGGTGCCGGATTCGGCCTGGGCCTGGGCCATGAATGCGAGCCAGACGTCGAACTCGGCACGGCGTTCGGCGTCGAGGGGGAGCGCCTCCTCGAGGTAGCGCAGCACGATCGACAGCGCGCTGCCCTTGGGGTCGAGGGCGTCGATCCGCTCGGTCACGCGGCGGGTGACCAGATCCATCGCGAAGCTGAGTAGACCGTCCTGGTCCGGAAAGTAGTACCGGACGGCGCCCGCCGACCAGCCGGCCTCGGCGGCGATGGTCCGGACCGAGGCTGCGCGGATGCCGTCGCGGCGAACCACCCGCCAGAGCGCTTCGGCGATCTCCTCACGGCGGGTCTCGTGGTCGACGATCTTCGGCATGTGGTCCTTTTTAGCACAGCCGTGTTAGAGTCGTTTTACAACACAATCGTACTGAAACAACGCGGGAGGGTGAACCACTGTGCTGCTCGCTGTGATCGCCGCATGTGAGGTCGGCTTCTGGGTCCTGCTCGCCGCCGGTCTGGTGACGCGCTACCTGCTCCGGCTGCCGAAGGCGGGCATGGTCCTGCTGGCCGCCGTACCGCTGGTCGATGTGGTGATGCTGGTCGCCGGCGTGATCGACATCCACCGCGGCGGGGAGCCGTCGTTCAAGCACTCACTGGCCGCGATCTTCATCGGTGTCAGCGTCGGCTTCGGCCATCAGACGCTGAAGTGGGCGGACAAGTGGGCCGCGCACTACCTCGGCGGTGCGCCGCGCCCGGTCAAGCCGCCGAAGCGCGGTCCGGAGCGCGCTCGCCGCGAGCGTGCCGGCTGGTATCGCCACCTCCTCGCGTACGTCGTCGGCGTCGGCATCATGATCGGCCTCGGCCTGCTGTCCGGACGCGGGTACGACGCCGCCCTCGGGCCGGCATGGACCTGGACGATCGTGCTGGTGATCGACGCGATCGTCTCGTTCAGCTACTCGTTCGACGGCGCGGAGGCGGAGACCCGGGAGAAGGAGTCTGTCTGACGTCCCGGGTCGGAGCGGTCACTCGTCGTACATTCCCATCATGACGACGGTTGGGCGGATCTGGGCCGCGGTGACGGCGGCGGTCGTGGTGTGCGGGATCGTCGTACAACTGGTGGTGACCGCGAACGGGCACGAGGGCTTCTTCCCGGACAACCCGGATCGGGTGTTCAACGTGTTCGCGTACTTCACGATCCAGTCGAACCTGCTGCTCGGCGGGACCACGCTGATGCTGGCACTGCAGGCGGATCGTCCGCAGAGCACGCTGTTCAAGACGTTGCGGCTGAACGGGGTGCTCTGCATCGCCGTGACCGGGATCGTCTACCACCTGGTGCTGGCGAGTCAGGACGAGCCGCGCGGGTGGGCGGCCGTGGCCAACTTCCTGCTGCACACGGCGGCTCCCGTGATCGGGGTCTTGGGCTGGCTGCTGTTTGGGCCACGCGGACTCACCGATCGGCGGATCGTCTCGTGGTCGATCGTGTACCCGCTGCTGTGGTTGGTGTTCACGCTGGTCCGCGGTGAGTTCGTCGGGTTCTACCCGTATCCGTTCGTGAACGTCGACGAGCACGGGTACGGACGGGTCCTGCTGAACTGTCTGCTGGTCGCGATACTCTTCCTGGCTCTGGCGGCCGGGGCGACGTACCTCGACCGCCGATTGCGCCGGAGGACAACCGTCGAAAGGTAGACCTGTGCTGGTGACCTCGCGCTCGTACGCCGAGTACGAAGCGATGTTCGATCTGAAGGAACTCCCCGAGTCCGTGCTCGACTGCTGCGCGGGTGGTGCGAGCTTCACCGCCGAGGCCGCGGCCCGTGGCGTGGACGCGATCGCCGCCGATCCGGCGTACGAGCTCGATCACCCCGAGCTCGTCGACACGGTCCGGCGCAGCCTGCCGGCCACCGCCGGGATCGTGGACGAGCACCAGGGGAGCTTCGTCTGGCACTGGTACGGGTCGCCGGAGCGCAAGGATCAGTATCGGATCGAGGCCGCCGACTCCTTCCTGCAGGATGTCGCCGCAGCCCCCGAGCGCTACGTCGCCGCGGGGTTGCCGGAGCTGCCCTTCGGCGACCGTCGCTTCGAGCTGGTGCTGTGCTCGCATCTGTTGTTCACCTGGGCAGACAAGTACGACCGCGGCTGGCATGAAGCGGCGCTGCGCGAGCTGATCCGGGTGAGCAGCGCCGAGGTCCGGATCTTCCCGCTGGTGATGCAGGGAGCCGGCGAGCCGGTGCCGTACCTGCGGGAGATGCTGGACGCGCTGGACGGGGTCACCTGGGAGATCCGCAAGGTGCCCTACGAGTTCCAGGTGGGCGCCGACGAGATGCTGGTCATCAGCCGCGCGGAGTAGCACTGACGTTTGGTGCTTCCCACCCGTTCGCGATCACGGATGAGTTGAGCACTCACCCGCCACGAGGGGTGGGAAGCGCCAAACGCCAGGGGCGTGTCAGGCTGGCCGGGGTGCCGAGGGTCAGCCGGGTTGTGAGGGTCGGCCAGGTGGTGAGGGCCGGCCGGGCGGTGGGAGGACGGTCTACCGCCACCCGACCGGTCGGCTCAGGCGCGGACGACTAGCGCAGGTACTTGCCGCAGACGGGCCAGGGGGCGGCGCCGCGCTGGGCGTAGAGCTTCTTCGCGCGGCTCAGCTGCTCGGCCGCCGACGCCTTCGCCGGGTTGCCGGAGCCGCCGACGCTGCGCCACGTCTGCAGGTCGAACTGGAACAGCCCGTAGTACCCAGCCGGGTTGACGGCCCGCGGGTTCCCACTGGACTCGCAGTTCGCGACCTTGGCCCACGCGCCGCTGAGGTTGGCCTTGGCGCTCGACGCCGGGCGGTCCTGGGACCGGCTGGACCGGACCTTGCGCTCGGTCTTGCGGACCTTCTTCGTCTCGACCTTCTGCGCGGTGACCTTCTTCGCGGTGACCTTCTTCTTCTGGGGAGCGGTGGCCTTCTTCACGCCGTCCAGCGACAGGGTCTGCCCGATCAGGATCAGGTCCGGGTCCTTGAGGTTGTTGATCTTCGCCAGGTGATGCCAGTCGGCACCGTTGGCCTGGGCGATTTCGGAGAGGGTGTCGCCGGCCTTGACCTTGTAGTCGGCCGCGAACGCACCGCCGGCACCGGCCGCGGTGATACCGGCCCCGAGACCGGCAATGGAGAGGGTCCGAACTACCCGGCGCGTACTTCGCCGGGGGCGCGCATGTCGAGCCTTGGACATCAGAAAAGCGCTCCTCGTGAGCTGGGCATGGTGGAACGCACCAGGCCCCCCGTCAGGGGATGGGGGCATCCGGGCAGGTCACAGGACAGCGTCCGAATGGTCACGCCACGGTAACGACGCGACCCGAGTCATCCTGTGCGACCTTGGGCCGAAGCGCAAGGCCAATCCGGCAATCTGCCCCAGGTTTTTTCGGTGCCTTGAGGTAGCGAAAGCCCAACAACAGAACGGTTTCCACCTCGACACGCCGATGGTTTGGGGCCCGCCGGACCGGGGTAGTCGAGCGTTTGAACCGATCGGTTTCTCACCGCCGGAAGTAGCGCTCGGGGACCAGCTCGACGGTGAGTTTCCGGATGGTGTCCTGGTCGTCTGGCGGCCAGGATTCCCAGACTTCGCGGGCCCAGGTGATCAGCGCGCTCTCCACGTCATCCGCGGTGAGTACGTCGTACGCCGTGAGCCGGCCGACCGTCGCGGGTGGGGTCATGGCGGGCCAGTCGTCGTACGCGTTGGCCATGATGCCGTGGGCCGTGCGGACGTCGATGTTGCCGGATCCGCGCTCGAGGTACATATAGAGGCCGTTCAGCGCGAATACCGGGCCGATCCGTGGGGCGTCCGGGCTGACGTGCTGAGCGCCGTACGCGTCGATCCGGAGCTGGTGCAGGTAACCGAGCTGGGCGGAATGCTCGACCTCGTAGCCGAGCAGCTGTCCGGCGACCTCCAGGCACTCGGCTGAGGCGTTGTACTTCGCCTCGCCCGGCCACTCCGATCGCGGGAGTACGGCGCGGCAGCCGGGGCAAACCGTAGAGTTATGCGTGCCATCCGGGGAGTTCACTCGTTGATCGAAGCACGGGCACCGCCGTCCGGCAGCTGGTTTTCGCCGCCGCGACGCGCTGACCGGCGGATGAGGCAACGGATGTGATGGGGGCAGAAGCGGTGATCCGAGTGGCTCTCGGCCATCGCGGCACATTGGTGCGTGGTGCACTGGCCGCGGTGCTGTCAAGGGAGAACGATCTGGACGTGGTGGCCGAGCTGGACCGCTCGGAGGACGTCCTCCAGGTGGCCGGACGGCGGCCGCATGTCGTGCTGCTCGATCCACAGCTGCCCGGGCGGATCCGGATCGAGGAGCTGTGCCGGAAGCTGACCGGCCGCGGCGTACTCGTGCTGATCGACCACGAGGCCATCGCCGCGACCAGCCTCGCGCTGGTGAAGCAGGCGCCGCGGATCGGGTTGATCGCGACGGACGCGACGACTGACCAGCTGGTGCAGGCAGTGCGCGATGTCGCGAAGGGCTTGCCGGTGGTCGACGTACGGCTCGCGGTCGCCGCGTTGAAGGCGGGAGACAATCCGCTGACCGATCGTGAGTGCGAGGTCCTGCGGCAGGTCACCACGGGTGCCACGGCGCAGGAGGTCGCGCGGACCCTCAGCCTGAGTGCCGGGACCGTCCGTAACTACTTGTCCCGCATCCTCGCCAAGACCGGATCCCGGAGCCGCATCGAGGCGATCCGCAAGGCTCAGGACGCCGGCTGGATCTGACTCCGGCTGATCGTCGGCGTCCAGTTGCCGTGCAGGTCTCGGTACATGCGGGAGTTGCGCATCAGGCTCGCGTGCGTGCCGAGCGCCGCCTTGTTCCCGTCGAGGACCAGGATCCGTTTGGCTCGCAGCGCCGAGCTGATCCGGTGTGCGATGACGATGAGCGTCCCGTCGCGTTTCGCGAACGCATCCTCGGCCCGACGCTCGGCCTCGGGATCGAGGAAGCAGGTCGCCTCGTCGAGGACGACGAGCCGCGCCGGTGACAGGTACGCGCGAACCAGCGCGAGCAGCTGCTTCTCCCCGGCGGACAGCTCACCCGGCTTGACCTCAGCCGTCAGTCCGCCGAGCCGCTCGACCAGGTTGCTCGCGCCGACCGCCTCGACCGCTTCGGCAACCTCGACAGTGGTTGCTGATGGCAACAGATAGCTCAGGTTGTCGAGCACCGAACCGCTGAAGACGTACGCCTCCTGCGGGATCAGCACCCGTGTCGCCGCCAGCCGCTCCGCCGTCACCTCGGCCGGAGGTACGCCGCCCAGCAGCAGCTTCCCGCCCGTGGGGCTCAGCATTCCGCAGACCAGCCCGGCCAGCGTGGACTTCCCGATCCCGCTCGGCCCGACGACCGCCAGATGCTCGCCCTCGGGGATGGTGAGCTCGAGTTTGTCCAGCACCGGCTCGGCATTGGGTCCGTAGGCAAAGGTCAGTCCCCGCAGGCGGACGCTGAAGCCGGTCGGACTGTCCGTGCGCCCCGGCTCCCTGACCGGTGCCGAGGTTTCGAGGATCCGTCCGAGCGTGATCACGTAGCGCAGACCACTGTCCCCAAGCGCACTCATCACCGTGTTCAAGGCCGGCTGCAACCCGATCAGCACATACGTCAGCCCACCCAGCAGCGTGCCGGTGCTGACCCCGCGCCCGACGAGCCACGGACCGGCAGCCAACAGGATCAGCAACGGCAACCATCCACCGACCGCGAAGCACAAGGTCCGCAAGGCCGAGACCTTGGCCAACGCACGTTCCGCGGACGCGTGGGCCTCGATGGGCGCCCCGACCAACTGCCCGGCGAACTCCTCCGTCCCGGTCGCCGTAATGTCCCGCACCCCGCCGAAGACCATCCCGGCCGCTGACGCGAGCTCCTCGTCCGCGTGCAACGACGCCCGCACCCGATCCGCCGCCATCCCCAGCATCGCCAGCGACAACGCGAACCCGAGCAAGAACGGCGGTATGACGAACGCCGCAACAATCGGGGCCAGCGACAACAACCCGGTCAGTACGCCGAACAACGTGACAGCGAAACTCCGCAGCACCAGGACCAACCCGGCGAAGGTGTCCCGAACGATCTCCACCTGCCGGTTCAACCGCGCCACGGCACTGTCGTCCCCGGACCGCAGTGCGCCGCCGACAACCCGCCGTACCAAGTCATCCCGCAGCGCCTCGACCAGATCCCCCAGCCGTCCGTAGACCTGCCGAGCCCCAGCTGCCCCCAGACAAGCGGTCGCCACCAGCCCGCCAAGCCATGCGATCCCGTGCCACGCATGCCCATCGAGAAAGCTGTCCGTCGCCCGCGCGACCGCGACGCCGTAGATCGCTGTCGGCAGGATCTCCGGAACGGACCACGCGATCAGCTTGACCGTGGCCCGCTTCTTCAGCGCGCCGGCGCCGTACGACAGCTCTCGTTTCATCCGAAGACTTCGCGGTACGACGTGTGGTGCCAGAGATCGGCGTGCGGGGCGACGCCGCGGACCTGGCCGTGGTCGAGCCAGATGACCAGGTCGGCACGGGCCGCGGTGGCGGGGCGGTGGGTGACGATCAGGCGGGTACGGTGGTGGCGGTCCTCGGTCAGGGTGTGGCTGATCTGCCGCTCGGTGGCGGTGTCGAGGCTCGAGGTCGCGTCGTCGAGGACGAGCAGACGGGTCGCCGACCAGGCCCGGGCGAGGCCGAGCCGTTGCCGTTCGCCTCCGGACATCGGTGCCCTGCGCAACGAGGTGAAATACCCGTCCGGCAGCCGGCTGACGAAGTCGTGGGCGTGCGTGGCGCGGGCGGCGGCCAGCGTGCGGATCGGGCTGATCGCGTCGGAGGCGATCGCTTCGCCAATCGTCCGCCCGACTAGCTGTGGGCGCTCGAACGCGCACCCGACCGCGCTGCGCAGCGCCCGTCGGCTGACGGCTTGCAGAGGTACGCCGTCCAGCGACACCTGACCGGACGACGGATCACGCAGCCGCGCCGCGATCGCGGCGAACACCGACTTCCCTGCGCCACTCGAGCCGACGACGGCGATGGTCATGCCGCCGGGCAGGTCGAGATTCACGTTGTCCAGCAGGACATTCTCACCGGCGACCACGCTGACACCATCGAACGTCAACTGCCCGGGACCGGCCGGGATCGGCAGTGTGCCGTGCGCGATCGACTCGATCGCGAGCACCTCGGCGGCTCGGTGCACCCCGGCCTTGGCCCGGGCGATCTCTCCGAGTACGCCGGTCAGGTTGCCGAGGCCGGCTCCGAGGACGGCGTACTGCGAGGCGGCGAAGAGCTCACCCGCGGTGATCCGGCCGGAGACGAGTTGGAGGCCGCCTACCGCGAGTACGGCGACCAGCACGAGTGGGCCAACGACCGCGGCCTGCGCGCCGGAGCGGGCCAGGATGCGCCAGGTGACGACACCGTGTTTGTGGAGCTCAGGGAGGAGTCCGAGGATGCGGCGCTCCTCGCGTTCCGTCGTACCCGCGGCGGTGATGGTGCGGATGCCGGTCAGGGATTCGGACAGCAGGGCGGCGATCCGGCCCTGGGTTTCTTGGTACGCGAGGCTGACGCCGGCGGTCCGTTTCGCGAACGTCCACAGGACCACGATGACGAGCAGCACGCCGCCGAAGAACGCGCCGGCGAGCCAGGGGTCGATGAGTGCGAGCAGGACGAGGCTGCCGACCGGCGGAGCGATCGCGGCGACCGCGGTCACCGCCGCGGGGCCGGCCTGAGCGGCGTCGGTGGCGTTCGCGGAGACCCGGGTGACCAGGTCGCCGGTCTCGAAGTCGCGCGTACCCTCGGGGCCGCCGTGAACGACCTGCTTGACCAGGCGGTGCCGCAGCCAGGCGGTGGTTTCGGCGACACAGGCGGCGCCGGCGAACGCATCGACGATGCTCGCCGCGATCCCCAGCGCGATCAGTAAAGCGGCCGCGATCAGCCATCGGGTGTAGCCGGTGCCGGCCACGATCGAGTCGACCGAGCGGCCGAGGATCGCCGGGAGTGCCAGGGTGACGCCGCTGCCGATGAGGGCGTTGAACCCGATCAACGGCAGCCAGCCGCGACCGCGCTTGGCCACGTCTTTGAAGGTGATCATGACGCCAGCCCGGTCTGATCGGCAAGGAAGGCGAGCATGTCCGCGGCCAGGCTGATGCCGCCGGTTGCATGCCCCGCGTTTGCTTGCAACCGCAGCAGCACCGGCCGGTCGCTGTCGGTCGCGTGCTGGAGTGCGGCGCACATCTTCCTTGCGTGCAAGGGATCCACGCGGGTGTCGTTCCCGAAGACCGTGAACAGGACGGCCGGATACTTCACGCCTTCGGCGACCCTGTGGTACGGCGAGTAGGACAGCAGGTTCCGGAAGTCGTCAGGATCCTTGGCGGACCCGAACTCCGGCACCCAGCGCTCACCGAGCCCGGACAGCTCGTACCGGACCATGTCGGTCAACGGCGCCGAGCAGACGGCAGCCGCGAACAACTCCGGTCGCTGCGTGATCGCCGCGGCGACGAGCAGGCCGCCGTTCGACTCGCCGCAGAGCGCGAGCTGATCCGGCGTCGTCCAGCCCTGCGCGACCAGATGCTCAGCGCCGGTGATGAAGTCGTCGAAGACCTTCTGCTTGTTGAGCAGGATCCCCGCTCGGTGGGACGCGTCGCCGCGCTCACCACCGCCGCGCACGTGTGCCGTGACGAACACCCCGCCGGCTTCGACCCAGGCCAGCGCGAACGCGGAGTACGTCGGGGTCAGCGTCTGCCCGAAGCCGCCGTACCCGTAGAGGATCGTTGGCCGCGGTCCGTGGGCTCCGGGCTGGGCGATCACGCTGAGCTCGAGCTCGGTGCCGTCCGGGGACGTGCAGCTGAGGCTGTGTGTTTCGGCTTCCGTGGTGGTGCCGGACGCTTGCGACCAGAGCGTCGTACGTCCAGTCTCGGCGTCGTAGCAGTAGACCGTCGGAGGAGTGACGCTGTCGGTGTAGGTGAACCAAGCTCGGGCGCCGTTGTCTGTGCTCAGCGAGCCGATCGAGCCGGTCCCCGGCACGTCGACGATCCCCAACTGCCGGCCCGTCAGGCGGTCATGCACGGAGATCTCGCCCGCCGTGCCGACCAGGACGACCTCGTCGAGGACCGCCAGCCCGGTCAGTGGAGCGCCAGGCTCGAGGTAGTCGTGCCAGACCGTCGGATCCCTAGGATTGCCGACGCAGACCCTCCCGGCGGGGACGTCCCGCGTGGTGACGACGTACAGCCGGCCGTCCCGACCGACCGTCATGACCGTGGTCGCGTCGACGCCCTGCTGAACTGGTATCGGCGAATCATTCGTGGAGAGGTCGGCCAGCCAGAGGTCGTTCGCCGTGCCGCGCACCGCCGAGATCGTCAGCCAGCGGCCGTCGGCGCTGATCTCGAGGCCGTACGTCGCTTCGCCGGCGAGGATCGTGGTGTCGTCGGGGTCGCCGAGGTGATGGCGTCGTATCTGACGGAAGCGCACATAGAAGAAGGACTTCCCGTCGGGAAGCCAGGCGATGGGGGAGTAGCGGCAGCCGTCGAGCGGGCCATCGACGAGCTGCCCGGTGTCCACGTCGAGGACGTGGAGGACGGAGTGCTCATCCCCACCGCGCGAGACCTGGAACGCGAGCTTGCTGCCGTCCGGAGAAGGTTGCCATCCGTCGAGGGTGGTCAGGCAGGTCGGGTCGAGCGGCGTCGGATCGAGCAGTGGTGTGTCGTCGACGTACAAGACCGGATGCTGTTGACCCACGTCCCGGCGGACTGTGAAGCACCGCTCGCCGCGCCAGACTGGTGCGGACACGCTGCCGACGTTCGACAGCTCCCGCACTCTGGTGCGAAGGCGGAAACGGCTCGACAACGAGCCGGCGTACTCGAGCCACAGGTCGTCCTGGTCGCCCAGCCACCGCACGGTCGCGGCGGCCGAGGAGTCCTCGAGCCACCGGTACGGATCCGCAACGGCACAACCGTGCACTTGCTCCACGAGCGGTAGCCGCTCGGCGCATGGATAAGTCTGCACGGAATCCCTCACCCCTTCCTTCCGTCCTGACCAATCAACGACCGCCGGGGCTCCGGGCTACCGGAATTCCTGATGTCGTGCCGGCCGGACCGCCGACCAGCTGGCCGAGCGGGTCGACCTCTCGCCGCCCGGCGACCGAGGCGAGTCGGTCACCGGTTGCGTCGAGGGCCCGATGCAGGTCGGCCCTGGGTCGGTATGCCGCCCACCCAGGGCCTCAGAACCTGACGATCCAGGTAACCGTCAGTGGCAGAGCAGGAGGCTCAGGTTGCTCGGGGTCTGCGACGCGCAGCCCAGCACGGTCAGCGTGGAGCCGCCGTGGTGGTGGCCGCCGTGGCCGTAACCCGGGGTCTCGAGACCCTGGAGGTCGAGAAGTGCCATGTTTTACACCTCCTTCGGTGCATATCGTCGGGACAGGGACTCGGACCACTGGGGAGGTCCGAGGAACGGGACGGACACCGGCGCGTCGTGCAGCGCCGTACCCAGGGCCAGCAGGACGCCGGCCGATCCGGTCGCCAGGTCCATCGAGAGACGGAGCAACTGGTTGCCCGGGTACGCGAGGCCGCCTTCGAAGGGCATCGCGTGCCAGCCGAGTCCGTACACGAGGTCGTCGACCGTCGCCTGGTCTTCGCCTAGTACGGCGGCTGTGAACAGCAGGCCGGCGCGACCCATGAACAGACCGGGCTGGACGTAGTAGGAGCAGTGCGTGACCCGCTTGAGCTCGTCGAGCGTCTTGGTGAGCTCGTCGGACGGGCGGTGGCGCAGGTACCGCTCCAGCACCAGCGCGACTCCGGCCGAACCCTCTTCGAGGTACGGCAGCGTCCGCCAGCCCTGGTTCACCTGGCGCATGCCGTCGTCGGTGAGGACGGAGCGCTTGAGGTCCTGCCTGATGGCGATCTCGGCCAGATCCAGCAGGCCGGTGTCCCCGAGCCGCTCGAACGCCTCCAGGAACAACAGCGCGGGCCCTGACGAGCCGTACATCAGCCCGGCCCGCGCATGCTGACCGCCACTGACCTCGGGTACGTCGTTGACGCTTCCGAGGCGGTCTGCGACCAGGTCGAGCACGCGGACTGCCTTTGCCCGGAGACTCGGCTCGGTGTCGAAGTGGAGCAGATTCAGCCCGATGCCGGCTAGACCGGAGTGCAGGCCGAGCTCGCGGGAGCTCCAGTCGTCTGCGAGCGTACGGTCGACCAGGTCCAGTGCGTCCTGCCGGTGTCCTAGTTCGTCGAGCACGTGCGCGACACCATGCAGGCCGTCGTACAGGCCCGGTCCGGCCTCTGTGTCCACGGCTCGTCGGCGCAGCCAGTCGTCGTACTGCGGGAATCGTCCGGCGCCGGTCTTCGCGAGGGCGTAGAGGACGCCCGCTGCGCCGGTGGCGAGGTTGATGCCGCCGCCGTCGCGGAACTGCGCGATGTCGCCGGGGAAGAGTCGATCGGTGCGTTCGGGGGTCGCACTGGCGACGATGGATTTCGTGAGCGCTGTGCGCACCTCGATCCAGTCGGCTTCGCCGGGCAGCGCGAGATCGACCATCTCCGGGTCATGAGTTCGGCCGGCACCGACGACCGTCCGGACGGCGTCCTCAATCGTTGCCCTGGGCACCGGGAAGGTCTCGGTGATCATGTCGGCGAGCTGGAAAGCCTTGCCGGGGTGCATGTTCAGCAGGATCGTCGCCTGTGGCGCGTAGACGCCCAGGGCGATGCAGGCGAGTGCGTACCGGTCGACGTCGACGCCTTGCCGGTCCTGCGGCGCCGCGTACCCCGGATGGGTGAGCGTCGAGCGAGCCTTGTCCTCGGCCTTGGTCGCCACCTCGAAGTCGATCAGAGTGAGCCGGCCGTTGATGTCGAGCAGGACGTTGTCGGGATGCAGATCGCAGAACACGACGCCGCGCTCATGGAGCTGACCGACCGCCTCCGCGACCTTGGTGATCATCGCGGTGGCCCATTCGGCGTACTCGGCCTTGTCGGCCTCGGTCGCATCCGGGTGCGTCAGCGGATACCGCCGTACGAGCTCGCGTTGCAGGGACACCGAGTCGATGTGCTCCTGCACCAGGAAGTGATGCTCACCCAGTTCGACGTAGTCGTGCGTCTTCGGTACGACGTCGAGTCCGTCGAGCTGATCGAGGATGTCCTTCTCGTGCGCGATCCGCGCCACCGCGTCCCGGCCGGCCATGTCGAGACCGGCGTACGGGCGTCCTTCCTTGAGGACGACGCGGTCACCGGTTTCGTTGTGGTGCCCGACGTACACACCGCCGCCGTTGGAGAACTGGATGACGCCGTCGATCGTGTACGCGAGGTCGTTGGTGGTGACCGCGTTGCGGGCGTCGAGGTGCGGCTGCAGGAAGTCGGGGATCGCGACCCAGGGCGGTGTTGCGAACGTGGGACCGCGATGGTCCGGCACGAGCCGGCCTTGGTCGTCCTCGATGGCCAGCACCCGCTCGCCGGTCGGCGACAGGCAGTGCCTGCTGACGAAGGCGCCGTACCGGACGAAGAGCGGGCCTTCGCCGTAGCGCAGATCGCTGAGAATGTACGGCCCCTGGACGCCGTGGAGGATCCCGTCGAGCTCCTTGAGGATCAACTCGCACTGTGCGTCGTCGGTCGGGTAGATCGTCACCAGCTTGCCGCTCGACCCACGGGGAGCGGCCTTCGAGTTGACCATCACCAGCACGGGCTCGTTGCGCAGGAACTTGAACGCGATCCCGCGCGGCACGCAGTACTCCCAGACCGCCTCGAGCGTCCGCTCGACGTCACTCAGCCTGGCCGAGGTGTGAATCTTCCAGCCTTGCTGCGGCAGTTGGAGGTTGGCCGGCGCGTAGTGCATCCAGGTCTCGCCCGGCACCTGCCGCCACCCCTGCGGAACCTCACGCGCGCAGATCGCGAAATCCGGATGCTGAGCACCACGATTGGCCGGCGTCTCGTAGAACCGCCGATCCGCAAGGCAGTAGAACTCATAACTCTCGTGCATGACTGTCCGACCCCCCTTTCCGTGGTGCCCCGCACATCTTGGGCACCCCGACCAGGCGAGGCGTAGTGCACGATGTCATCACTCTCATGTGAAGAACCCACACACTACGAGTGAGTAACTAAACACTCTTCGTTACATACCTACGCGCTCCAAGCGCGAATCTCCCCGTAACACCATGTCAATCCACGACGATGCCATCACAACCCGTAACTTCCCCCATCGCGAGTCGTAGAGCTGAACAGCACGACTACTGTCGACCCGTGACCGCCGAGTCCGAGAGCACAGTCTGGACGATCCACGACGAACGCCTGATCGACGACACCCGCCGCCTTCGCCTGAGCATCGCGTCGGTCGAGCTGCCTGACGGCGTCCACTTCGAGCAGTACGTACTCCGGATGCCGAGAGCCGCCATGATGGTCGTCCTCAACGACGCCCGCGACCACGTCCTGATGATGTGGCGCCACCGCTTCATCGTCGACCGGTGGCTCTGGGAACTCCCCGGCGGCTACGTCGACCCCGACGAGGATCCGGCCGTCACCGCGGCCCGCGAGGTCGAAGAGGAAACCGGCTGGCGCCCCCGAAACGGCAAGCCATTGGTGGCTTGCCAGCCCTCGGTCGGTACGACGGACGCCGAAAACCTCCTCTTCATCTCCCACGGCGCCGACCACATCGGCGATCCCCAGACATCAACGAGGCCGCCCGCATCGCCTGGCTCCCACTGGATTCCCTCCACACCCGAATCCAAGCCGGCGAAATCATCGGAGCTGCGTCCCTCGTCGGCCTCCTGCACGTACTAGCGTTCCCGCACCCATGACCGAGCAATGGCTAGAGGTACGCCGCCAACTCCAAGCCAACCGCCACACCTGGGGCATCGAGGCCGCCGCCGACTACCCCGCGGACCAGCACGTTGCCGGCACCCCACTACTCGCACCCCCGGCCTGGATCCCACCCCAGCCGATCCCGTTGACCTCAATCCGCCTGGAGTACGACCCCGACTCGGCCTTCCACGGCGTAACCGGCCCAGACCCCACGACACTTCCCCTGAACTCCGACGGCACCCACTACGCCACCTACGCCGACGCAATCGCCGCGCTGGCCGCCCCAGCCGTCTTCGAAAACCGCCCCACCTACAGACTCGTAGCCGCGGACCTAACCGCCCAGCAACCCTTCCTCCGCCTGGGTCGAGGCACCTACTTCGACAGCATCAACACCGGCGAAGCTTCCGCCCACGAATACGCCGCCCACCGACTCGGCCTGCCTACATCCACAGGTCTGCGAGACGCGATCGGCGCCCCCTGGGACCCAGCCCGCCGCCCAACCAACCTCGCCATCAGCACCCTCACCATCCGCCGAGACAAAACCACCGGTGCCTCGACCTTCCTCATCCACTGGCGAGATCCCGCGAAGGTAGGCCACGCCGGCGGCCTCTACCAGGTCGTCCCCTCAGGCATCTTCCAACCAAGCGCCAACGCAACCTGGAACGAACACCACGACTTCTCCCTCTGGCGAAACCTCACCCGAGAACTCTCCGAAGAACTCCTAGGCACCTCAGAAGACCACGGCAGCGACGCCGCCCACATCAACTACGACACCTGGCCCTTCGCCACCCACCTGACAACCGCCCTATCCACCGGCGCCGCCAAGGCGTACTGCGTAGGCCTGGGCGTAGACCCCTTGACCTTCGCCACCGACCTACTAACCGTCCTCACAATCGACTCCGACGTCTTCGACGACCTCTTCGCCAACCTCACCACAGGAAACGACGAAGGCCGAGTCCTAACCCCCCAACCCTTCACCGCCGAGTCGATCGACAACCTCGTCCACCACAAACCAACACAAGCCGCCGGCGCAGCCATCCTCCAACTCGCCTGGCAACACCAGTTGGCGTGAATGAGCCCGCAATGTGCGGGTGGTGAGAGCGCGCGTAGCGGCGGCGTGACGGAGGAGTGGCTGCGTTGCATGCGTGGGGAGAAATGCTAGACGGGGTAGGTGTGGATTTCGGTTGCTTTTAGGGTGGCGTGGAGTTGTTGGCCGGGGGTTAGGTGGAGGTCGGCTACGGCGGCGGGGGTTATGTCGGCGAGGAGGACTGCCGGGCCGGTGGGGGTCGCGTCCAGGCGTACTCGGACTGTGTGGGCGTGTTGTTCTATGCCGGTGACTGTGGCGGGCCAGGTGTTGCGGGGGCTGCCGGAGGGTGGGGAGAGGTAGAGGCTGACGGCGGTGGGTGGGAAGGCTACGTGGACCGGGCCGGTGGCCGGTTCGGCGAGGGTGATGGTGCCGCCGGTTGTCGCGGCGCCGTTGGCGCGGTCGGGGGCTAGCGTGACGGTGGTGCCTGTGGCGGTGCCTCGGTAGAGGTTTAGGCCTACTAGTTGGGCTACGTAGTCGGTGCGGGGGCGGCGGGCTATTTCGGTGGGGCGGCCTTCTTGGACTACGCGGCCGTTTTCGACGATGACCAGGCGGTCTGCGAGGACCATGGCGTCGAGGGGGTCGTGCGTGATGAGTAGGGTGCGGCCTTCGTAGCGGCCGAGGTGTTGGCCGAGTTCGGCGCGGACGTGGAGCGTCGTACTGGCGTCCAGTGCGGCCAAAGGCTCGTCCAGCAACAACAGTTCGGGGTCTGTGGCCAAGGCTCGGGCCAGGGCTACTCGTTGGGCTTGGCCGCCGGACAACGAGCGCGGGCGGGTACGCGCGTACGACGACAGACCGACAGTGTCCAGCCAGCGCAAAGCTTCCGTGCGGGCGGTGTGTTTGTCGACGCCGTGAGCACGAAGGCCGAAGGCAACGTTCTCCAAGCAGCTCAAATGGTCGAACAACAAGTAGTCCTGGAAGACCACTCCGATCGGCCGGCGGTCCGGCGTACGGAAGGTGCGTGGGGGCTCGTCCCACACCTCGGAGTCCAGAGCGATGCGGCCACCGCCCAAGGGGAGTAGGCCGGCTATAGCGCGCAGTGCGGTGGTCTTACCGGCGCCATTAGGCCCCAACAGCGCCACGACCTCGCCTGGTTCGACAACCAGATCCAACGAGAGGTCGAAGGATCCACGGGTCACCTGCACGTCGGCGTACAGAGTCATCGGAGACCACTGATCCAGCGCTCGCGCAGAGACGCCAGTACGACGACCGACACGAGGAGAAGCACCAGGCTCAGTACGACGGCCACATCCGGATCGGTCTCCAGCGCGAGGTAGACCGCCAGCGGCATGGTCGTTGTACGGCCAGGCAGGTTGCCGGCGAACGTGATGGTGGCACCGAACTCGCCCAGTGCACGAGCCCAGCACAGTACGGCGCCCGCCACGACACCTGGCGCGATAGACGGCAGCGTCACCCGTCGAAACGTCAGCCAGCGACCGGCGCCCAGTGTCGCGGCCGCCTCCTCATACCTAGGGTCCGCAGCGCGCAATGCGCCCTCTACAGAGATCACCAGGAACGGCATCGCGACAAAAGCCTCCGCCACGATCACTCCGGCGGTTGTGAACGGCAAAGAGATGCCGAACCACAGATCGAGGTGTTCACCGACCAGTCCGCGTCGTCCGAGTACCAGCAGCAGGGCGACGCCACCAACAACGGGCGGCAGGACCAGTGGGACCGTCACGAGCGCCCGGATGAGCCCGCGACCAGGCACCGCGCCCCGGGCGAGCAGCCACGCCAGTGGGATCCCCAGAATCAGGCAGACCACGGTGGCGGACGTTGCGCATACCAATGACAGCCTCAGGGCGGTCCAGACGTCTCCGCTGAACAAATGGCTCGGCAGCGTCGACCAAGGTGCCTTGGCGACCAGACCGATCAGTGGGACCAGCAGGAACGCCAGCCCGAGCAGCGCGGGCAGCAGGAGTACGAGGGGCAACCGCCCACTGGTACTCCTGCTACGACGACTCACGGTGCGTCGAAACTACTACGACTACGGCGTGTTGAACCCGGCGGCGCTCAGAACCGACTTGCCCTGGTCGGACAGGACATAGGCCACGAACGCCTTGGCGCCGTCCGGGTTCGGAGCCTTGGTCAGCGTCGCGATCGGGTACTCGTTGATCGCCTTGTCCGCCTCAGGGAACTCGATGCCGTCGACTTTGTCCTTGGCCGACAGCACATCGGTCTTGTAGACGAGGCCCGCGTCGACCTCACCGAGGCCGACCTTGGTCAGCACGGCCTTGACGTCCTGCTCGAGGCTGTCCGGCTGCGGCGTGATTCCGACCGCCTTGAACACCTTGTCGGCCGCCGCGCCGCACGGCACCTGGACGGCGCACTGCGCGATCTTCTTGTCCTTGTCGGCGAAGTCCTGCAGTCCGGTGATCTTGCCCGGGTTCCCCTTCGGTACGGCGATCTCCAGCGTGTTGGTCACGAACGTCGTCGGAGCGTTCTTGTCCGTCACCTGGTCCATGTTCTTCGGCGCGGCCGAGGCGAACACGTCCGCGGGCGCACCCTGGTTGATCTGCTGCGCCAGCGCCGAGCTCCCGGCGAAGTTGAAGGTCACCTTCACACCCGGGTGAGCGGTCTCGAAGTCCTTGCCCAGTTGGGTGAACGACCCGGTCAGCGAGGCCGCCGCGAACACGGTGACGGTCCCGGACAGGGCCGGCGTACTGCTGCTGCCCGAAGGCGAGGACGACGCGGCCGGGCTGTCGTCACCGCAGCCGGCGAAGGTGAGCGCGGCAACGGCGGCGAGCGCGGCGAACGCGGTACGGCGGAACATCAGGCCTCCGGGATTTCGACGACGACATGGGTGGACTTGATCGACGCGACGGCGACCACACCAGGTTCCAGACCGAGCTCGTCGGCGGCCTCGCGACTCATCAGCGACACGACGCGGAACGGCCCGGCCTGCATCTCGACCTGGGCCATCACACCGTCCTTGAGCACGCGGGTGACGATCCCCCGCATGCGGTTGCGTGCCGAGGCGGCCGTCGTGTTCCCCGGCTCCGGCGACTCGGCCAGCTCCTGGGCGAACGCGGCGAGCGCTTGCCCGTCGATGGCCATCCGGCCGCTGTCCTGGACTGACGGCAACCGGCCCTGATCGACCCAGCGACGCACCGTGTCGTCGCTGACGCCGAGGAGCGCAGCCGCCTCACTGATCCGCAAGTTCGGCACGGGAGACAGCATACTGCCGCAAATACGGATGGATGCCCGAGTTTTCCACAGTCACCGAGTGGTGACGGAAAGTGTCCGCCATTCCGCATAAGTTAAAGGCATGAGGACATCGGGGTTGCGGGACTACCTGGACGGGCCGCACAAGGCGGCGCGGGACGTCGTGCGTGCGGGGCTGGCGGCGGAGCCTGAGCTGTTCGACCTGGCCGTGCGCCTGCCGAGGGACGAGTACCGGGACAAGGTGCTCGAGCTGCTGCAGCAGTTCACGGCCGACGGGCATCCCGCACGCGGCTTCCCGAAGGAGTACGGCGGTGAGGGCGATCTCGGCGGGTTCATCGCCGGGTTCGAGATGCTCGCCTTCGGGGACCTCTCGATCATGGTGAAGGCGGGGGTGCAGTTCGGTCTGTTCGCCGGCGCGATCCTGCATCTGGGGACCGAGAAGCACCACGAGCTGTACCTCGCCGACGCCGTCGGTGGCCGGCTGCTCGGTTGCTTCGCGATGACCGAGACTGGGCACGGGTCGAATGTCCAGGCGCTCGGTACGACGGCGACGTACGACGGCTCGACGGGGGAGTTCGTCGTTCACACACCGATCGCGGCGGCGCGGAAGGACTACATCGGCAACGCGGCACGGCATGGGCGGATGGCGGCCGTGTTCGCGCAGCTCGTGGTCGGCGGTGAGAGTCACGGGGTGCATTGCCTCCTTGTCCCGATCAGGGCCGAGGACGGTACGCCGTTGCCCGGCGTGACCCTGTCCGACTGCGGCCCGAAGCTGGGGCTGAACGGGGTGGACAACGGGCGGATCGTGTTCGACCAGGTCCGGGTGCCGCGGGAGGCGCTGCTGGACCGGTATGCGCAGGTCGATGCCGACGGCAAGTATCACAGTGAGATCGAGAATCCGGACCGCCGCTTCTTCACCATGCTCGGGACCTTGGTGCAGGGGAGGGTGTCGGTCGGTGGTGCGGCGATCAACGCGAGCAAGGTCGCCCTGGACATCGCGATCCGATACGGCGCTCAGCGTCGGCAGTTCGGTGCTCCGGGGAGTGCGGAGGAGGCGTTGCTGCTGGACTACCGGATGCATCAGCGGCGGTTGTTGCCGCTGCTCGCGCGAACTTATGCACTGCACTTCGCGCAGGGCGAGCTGGTCGACGAGTTCGTGCGGGTGTTCGAGGATGGCAGCAGTGAGCATGACCGCCGGGCGTTGGAGGCCCAGGCAGCTGGGACGAAGGCGCTCGGGACCTGGCATGCGACCGAGACGATCCAGATGTGCCGCGAGGCGTGTGGTGGCGCCGGTTACCTGGCGGAGAACCGGTTGGCGACGCTGAAGGCGGACACCGATGTGTTCACCACCTTCGAGGGGGACAACACCGTCCTGCTGCAGTTGGTGGCTAAGGGTCTGCTGACCGACTACCGGGAGTCGTTCGGCAAGCTGGACCCGCTCGGGACGGCCCGGTTCATCGCGGCGCAGGCGGTGGAGATCGCGGTCGAGAAGGCGGCCCTGCGACCGCTGATCGAGCGGCTGCGGGACGCCGTACCGAATCGGAGTGATGCGGCCGATCCGGACGCCGGGCTGCGGGACGACGCGTACCACTCGGGGCTGCTGCGGTTCCGGGAGGAGCACATGCTGTCCGGGGTCGCGCGGCGGTTGAAGGCCGGCATCGATGCGGGGGACGAGCCGTTCGAGGTGTTCAACCGGTGCCAGGACCACGTCATCGCGGCCGGGCGAGCCCACGTGGACCGCGTCGTGCTCGAGGCTTTCCAGGCCGCCGTACAAGAGGCGCCGGAGGAGATTCGCGAGCTGTTGAAGGACGTCTACGATCTGCACGCGCTGGCGACGATCGAGGCGGAGCGGGCCTGGTACCTGGAGCACGGGCGGCTCTCGCCGGGTCGATCGAAGGCGATCACGGCGCTGGTGAACGAGCTGTGCGCGGCTGTCCGGCCGGTCGCGGTCGAGCTCGTCGACGCGTTCGGCGTACCGGGCTCGGCGGTGGAGGTGCCGATGGTTGTACCGTCGCAGCATGAGTGAGTCGATCGAACCCGCGTCGGCCGCCGAAGCCGCCCGCGAACTCGCCCGGGTGTTGCTGGAGCAGGCTGACGCCCTGGACCTGCACGACTTGCGGGCCACCGGCGCGATCGAGAACGTCCGGGTCCAGGCCCGGGCGCTCGCGGACGCGGTGCACGAGCGGGGCTGGGGTGACATCTTCCTCGGGATCGACTCCTACGACCCCGACGAGCTGGATGGACTCCCGCTCGGGCCGGATGACTTCGACGACCCCGCGGACTACCGCGAGATCGCCGAGGGCGTCGACGACCTCGACGACCTGGAGGAGCCGCTGCTGCCGGAGAACGGGGTCCGGGTCAGCTACCAGGCGCGGTACGACTACGTGGTGACGGACCCCGAGGCGTTCGTGGAGTACGTGCGGAGTCGCGCGGACGAAGCGCAGAACGACGAGGTCATCGACGACATCGAGGACGCGCAGTCGGCGTTCGAGCTGCTGTGCTACCTCGACGGGCTGGGCTCCAAGGACTACGACAGCACCGGGCTGATCCCGGCCGGCGGCGAGGAGTCGCACAAGATCGTCGAGTTCTCCCTCTGGGACCTCGACCCCACCCGCCGCGACGACACCTATCCGTACTGACATCCCTAGCCGCGGCCGGTCCGCACCTTCCAAGGTGCGGACCGGC